>DBGGTD010000420.1:0-3209 GCA_051162585.1 Elainellaceae cyanobacterium | reverse complement strand
TAACCGATTGACGGGAAACGGATGAGGGCAGCAGCGAAGACCCAAATGCTTCTGCATATTGATAAGCAATAATTTCAGGCGTAAAATGGGATTTTAAATAGTGACGCCCTGCCTGTCCTAGACGATGAGTTTGCTGGGGATGATGGCTTAGAAAGCGAATAAAGCTGGCTAATCCTTGAGCGTCGCCATTTTGAAACGCTGCGCCACACTCGGCATTAGCGATCAGGCCCGTCAGGTAAGAGTGAGGTTCGCAAATTGCAGCAACTGGGCGACCCGATGCTAGAGCCGCATAAAGTTTACTAGGCGCGACCAAGCCTTCCATTCCCGGACTAACGCTTACCAAAGAGAGGTCGCATGCGGTAAGAGAGTGGGGCAGGTCGTGTTTTTCTTGATAGGGTAGAAACCGAAAATTATCTAAGCCTTGCTCAGCGACGGTTTCTTTCAAGATTTTATAGCGAGCTCCGCTGCCGATAATCACAAATTTGATTGGGTCATGTTTGAGCAGTTGAGCAGCTTGTAATAAGGTTTCAATATCGTGGCATCGCCCCATATTGCCCGAATAGAGAACCGTGAAGCTTTCAACTAGATGATGTTTCCAGGCAAACCAGTTGCGGTGCTTTTCGATTGGGATAATCCAATTCGGGTCAGCCCAGCTATGAATCACGGAGGTTTTAGGCGCAAGGGTCGGGTGCCTGTCTAAGACGCGATCGCGCATGGTAGAACTCAGAACAATAATGCGATCGGCATCCTTCCATATGCGATAGTTGACTGCACTCCAGAGTCTGGCAATCCAGTGATCTGGATGAATGACTCCTAGATTAATCGCGATATCAGGATATAAGTCATAGAGCAAACAGATATAAGGTTTTTTGAAAATGTGGCGGATGAGATAGCCCAGAATCGGCAAGAAAGGTGGAGCTGTCGTGACGAGAATTATGTCGCTGCGTTTCGCCAGTTTGATCAGATGCAGACCTGCTCGGAGGCAAAATAATAGCCCGTTGACGGCCTTGCCCCGGATGCGTTGGGGCCAGATACTAGCCGTACGCGATCGCCGAATTGATCGATGCCTGATTTGCTCATGACGCGGAGCAGACTGATCCTGAAACGCATACCCTGGCTGACTCGTAAAAATCTCGATTTGAAAGCCTTGGGCTTCGAGCTGCTGAGAAAGCTCGTCTAAAAGTTGCCCAGTGGGTGCATAGTCAGGAGGAAAAAATTGAGTGATGATGCCTACTCTGGGCGCAGATACAGGGCGAACGTTAGCCTGTGGAGTTTGATGGGAGCGGATAGGAGTGGGTGAAAATCGAAATAGTTTGCTGACTTGCACGGGTATTTGCAGCCTCCAGTGAATGATCTGCGATGAGGACGGCTGACTGATTGCCACCGCCTGGAGATGCCCGCTGGTTGAGGTAGTGCTAGTTCTGGCTTTATGGGAACAAATCAAGGCATGAGAGGGTCAAAAAACTTGACTTGAGTGTGTGCCATACACTTGCTCGTAGTTCTACTCCATCCGTTTACAGCGAATAAATTAAGCAGTCCGGGAGAATAAGCAGATATGCTGAGAACTTAACGGGATGTTGAGAAGTTTTTGAAGTGGTTAAAAACTCCTTCTCCAATACGTGTCGTTAAGGTAGCGAATTGGCTTGCGGCAGTAAGTTGAAGTAATGTGACTGAGGAGATGTCGAAATCCTCGTTAAAATCGTGCTAGGACTCTCTCAACGTAATACTCTCTTTTCTGCCCCTTCCATGTGAACTATGAGCAACCTGTAGACTGCCGGATCTCATGGTTCATAGCGAAGAGTCAAAGACCGCAGTAGGAAAGCCCCGTGGCACCATCACACGAGATATGCCACCGCCTGCTCTGGTTATTGAGGTGGTGAGTCCTGGCGCTCATAATCGCGCCCGCGACTACCGCCATAAACATACCGAATATGCAGCACGATGCATCCTGGACTATTGGATTGTTGATCCTCAAGACCAGCGCGTAACGCTATGCAAGTGGATTGATGGTGCTTACGAGGATACGGTATTTAAGGAATGCGATCGCCTCGATTCTGATATACTTCCAACCTTTGATCTCACAGTTGAGCAACTATTTTCGCTCAAGCATTAGCTGCTGATTTTATCTAGACGTGTAATCGCCCTTCATGACTTGAGATGCTCAGCCATGCTGCGTCCGGTGCGTCCAGTCACTATCCATAGCAGCGATCGCCCGATATCACGCGCTGTTTTGAGCCACGATTCATTGGGCTGGTCGGAAGGGACGCTGATAGGCGTGTAGGCAATGCCGTAGCTACCGAGCACCAAGAAGGCGATCGCCCGTGCTCTGGGCATGTGGAAGTCGGAGGTGATCAAATACAGATGGTGGATGTCGTGATCTTGAAAGGTATTGACCAGGGTCGTGAAATTGGTGACGGTGTCGGTGGCGCGGCGATCAAGGTGGAGGCGATCGAGAGAGATGTCTGCGGATTGAAAGAGGGTTTGAGCCTGGTAGTCATAGATGCCGCTGGAGATCCAGATGGGAAGGGTGGGATAATTTTTGGCAAACTGAGCGGCGAATTCTTCTCGACTTGATCCACCGCCAAGGGTGAAAATGGCTTGGGGCTGGGGGAATTGGGCGTGGGCGATCGCCAGTCGGATGGAGATGAATGGAATCAACAGAACGGGGATAAGACTAATCAGCAGGAAGAGAATACGAAGTTTAGGGTTAATTCGAAGTCTCTTCATGAGATGGGATGGGTAGATGATTAGCTTCTACTAATCTAATCGAAAGTATGAGTTCTGCCAGCGTACGTTGTCGGGCGCAATGTTCATCTCCCTCATTGCGCAACACCCTATTTTTCCCGCAGTAATTCAAAAAAAGTTTCTTTGTCGATGCCAATATCTTTGATCATTCCTAGCAAAGTGCCTTGTTTCAGGTCTTTTCCGGCATGGATGGGAACAACGACCCTATTTCCATGCCCGTCTTTGTAGATAGCGTGGCTTCCCTTCTGACGATCGAGATAAAAGTCAAGGGTTTCAATAACTTTAATAAATTCCTTGGCATTGACACTGGGCAAATTGCTCATGCAAGGATGCTTAATGGCTTAACGATTAAATCTTCCTTCGGAATGGGTTGATTATCAGCTATTAAACTTTCAAGGTATAGCTCAATTGCTTCTGTGATGTTTTGAATGGCTTCTTCAAAGGTGTCTCCTTGGGAATGACAT
>DBGGTD010000419.1:0-4954 GCA_051162585.1 Elainellaceae cyanobacterium | reverse complement strand
TTGCTAAGCAGCAAATCAGGCTGAAAGAGCCGCCACGCAAAAACGCTCTTGCCCCCAGGGGATGCACACATATCAAACACCACTCGCATCGGGGATGCGATCGCCTGCAAGATCGAGGCGGCAAACACCGATGAAAAATCAAGACAATAAAAATATCCTTCGTCGTGCCAGGGATGCCGTCCTGGTGTTTCATGAAGCCCGAGCCGATCAACAAATTTGGGTTGCCAGGCTTGAGGGGCTTCAACCGTAAACGGGATATCGTTGGGTGGGTCATGGCACCAGAGAATGCAGGGATGTAGCGGCTGAGGAGCCGTCAGCGCAGCGATAAACTGCTCTTGCTGAGCCTCATCGTCAAAGAGTTTACGACTGAACTTAATTAAGAGTTTGGAGGGCGATCGCATCACCGATCCGAGTCGTGTTTGATATGTGTGCGTCTCCTGGAGGCAAGAGCGTCTTTGCGTGGAAGCTCTTTCAGCCCGACTTGCTGCTCAGCAACGAGGTGATCGGGAAACGCATGGGAGCGCTGATTTCAAATCTCAAGCGATGCCAAAGTCGACCGGCGATTGCCCTTAGCCTCGATTCAAAAATTTTGGCAGACGAAATTCCTCATGCCTCCGACTTGGTGATGGTCGATGCTCCCTGTACGGGGCAGTCACTTCTGGCCAAAGGCATCCCTGCCCCCGGCTGTTTTCATCCCGTTACGATTAATAAAAACGCAAACCGCCAGAAGCGGATTTTGGCAAATTCTGCGCAACTGGTAGCACCGCAAGGCTACCTCGCCTATACGACCTGTGCCTACTCTCCCGACGAAAACGAGGGCGTGAGTCAGTGGTTTTTAGAGCGTTTTCCGATGTTTCACCCCGTTGAGGTTCCAAGTTTATCCACCTTCCAGTCTCACCTGACAGACTTGCCTTGCTATCGCATGTTGCCTCAATTGGGATTAGGAGCCGGAGCATTCACCATCCTGTTTCAAACGTCAGAATTGGGCGATCGCTCTCCGATTCCTGAGTCATTTTTAGAAAATCCTCGATTAAAATTCTTGTAGAACTTAATCGGCTGTAGATGAAGTACGTGTAAAGACAGATACATTCAGTTGAAAGTTTGATGAAGATGCTGAGTGGATTCCGGAGAGCTGGATCAGCGTGAGTATTCGGCGTCGGACGATCGCCTCTCAACAGCCATCAAAGCGCTCAAACCCTTGCGGGGTAGTATTCTCTAGCTGGTACAAACTCGTGAAATTCCGCGCCCTGTGTTATGAAATTGTGATACTGTTGAGTAGAACTGCTGGCACAGGCTGATCCTAATCTGATCTTGAGAATTGATCTTCAGTAAAGTTACTTAGTTAGGTGCACTGATTTACATATTGGTGCGTAAGGGGTACTTGCCTAGATGACGGAGCACTATCCTGCGTTGTTGAACTCAGGAGTGCTCCATTCATTCGGTAGAGGAACCTAGAATTGCACGCATTTGCGATTAGCTAGTCTGCGGTTCTCCATCATTTCAAATCGTTAAACAAGTCGAGAACTCAGTGTTTCGCTATACTCGATAGTCAGTATCCGTAGTTTCCTGTTAAAGCTAGGCTAAAGTTCATAAAGTTAGTTTTCCAAAGCCGTCATGCAATTGTGATGATGGTGTTTGAAGGGTGTATCAAGGATTCTACTGACACAAATCATAATAGTGTTTGAGTGGAATCTGATTTGGGCGTGTTGAGTTTGTCATCTTTACGTTTCATCTACCAGTCATCGTATTCAGGACGAGAAGGCGGTTATGTTAAGTCGCAGGCTACGCAGAGCTGTTCAACGTCTACGTTATCAAGTCAGCCAAATGCCTAGAAAAATTCTCAAAATCCTCGTGCAGTGGATGCTTCGAGGTCTTTTTGTCGTGGGTCGTCCACGCTTTGCTCGTGCGGGGTTTGTGTTGCCCACGACGGTCTTATTGTTGCTAGTGGTGACGCTGACAGTCGGTTCTATCACGCTACGGACGTATAGTCGCACGACTCAGACGATTGGTGAGCGACAAGACAAGGTGATTTATAACGCCGCGACGCCCGCCATCGATCGCGCTAAAGCCAAACTAGAATTTTTGTTTGACCCTGCGCAAAACCCACGCTTTCCAGGAGGGGTGCCGGGTGAAGACCAAATCTTTAGCATGATGTCAAACGAGGCAGGAAGCCTGTACGAGTATCGACTTAACAACGGCAACGACCCGTACGTGTTACCCAATGACCCAAATACGGCATTTGACGACGGTGAGACGCGAATCGATATCAATGGTGACGGGGCAGTAGACAACGCTTGGAGGTATCAGGCTGATACGGATGGGGACGGAGCCGTCGATGCGATGGTTGCCTACTCCATCATCTTTAACACTCCCAATCCTGATCCAGATGGAGACCCTGATACAGATGATGGAGAGCCTCCCCTATCTGATGCAAGAGATCCAGCAGTTATTAATCGAGCCGATCTGCTTCAAGTTCGACATGCGCCCTTGAGTAATGCAGACCCTCTAGGTGCGCGATGCCAGGTGGTGTCTAACAATGCGATCGCTGTTGAAGATGGATGGTTTAGCTCGGTCAATAGTACGGCTGTCTTACGGAAAAATTTTCAAGTCAATGTCTATGTCCAGCCCATGGATGGTCAGGGTAATCCTGACAACACCCGTCCGCCATCCACTCTAGAGTTTTTCCAAGATCGAGAGATTAATCGTGGCAATAAGTGGGGCGCTTGGTTCCGGAATGACTTAGAAATTTATCCCGGTCCAAAATTTAACTGGAATGGCGCGATGCATACGGAGGGTAATCTCATCGTCACGAGCCCACGAGGCGTGAGTGATGATGATGGCTTTACTGCATTTGCCATCAGTTCGCCCGAGTCATGTCTCTACACAAAAGATTCGTCTAAAATCACGGTTTCAGCCAAGGAAGCGCGCCTAAACAATGGAAATGGAGGCATCGCGTTTGAAGGACAGGCAATCGCCGGTCGAATTGCGCCCCGTGCCAACGATGATTTTGAATCGGTCTTTCACCTAATCACGAACGAACAGCAACCCCCGCCCGAAGATGACGGCGAGGTTTTAGACCGTGGAACAGACTCTATCAACAACGTTGATATTATTAATCTTTCGCTCGATCCGGTTCAGATTCTCACAAAAGATATCTCAGAGGCCCGAGGGGTCGCCGACTTCGCGGCAGTTCGAGATAACGCCTGGCAAAATAGTATCTTCAAGCAGGCCGAACGGATTTTGCTAGATGAATCGGTCGATCAGCCGTATCTAGATGACTTTTATCGAGCAGACGATCGTCTCGGCCCCAAGCCCCGCTATCGCGATTTTGAGGTCAATCCTGATAACGGAGCTGGGCTCGTGATTGGTAGAAACATCAAGGGAAATGCAGATATTCCTAACACGCCAAGTGACGATGTTCAGAATGAGCTAACCGATCTCACAGGTTCGGTCGATGATCCGACCAATCTTGGTCTAGACGGCTACTGGGAACGACGCGCCCGCACGGAGGGGATGCGTGTGGTCGTCGGGCAGCGATTGGAGTTGGGTAATCTTGCAGGTTGGGGTGGGGTTGATGAGACAGGGGCTCCCAAAGCTGATGCGGATGAACCACTTCGTCCCTGGGAAACCTGTACGCCCAATAACTCAGGTCGCTGTAGCGAAGCCCGTCAGCGCCGCACGCTGAGAGATAACTTGGCGGCGGTGCAAGCAACGGCGGTCTATCATTCCGCAAATAGCGACTTAGATGCTCCGCTAGCCTGCGTTGCGACTACGGCTCATCCTGGCACCGCCAAAACTCTGCGGAATGGCACCACCTTTGAAAACTTAAACTTTGGTGACCCCGGTACTTATCTCAACGCAACTGATTTTCCGCTAGTAATTAGCAACTTCTTCCTAGGAATGGGCACAAATGGCTGGGAGTATGAGCCTCCCGTTGCAGATGTGACCACTAACGCCGAGGTGATGAAGGCGCTGAGAAACTTAGCGGCCTATGCGGGCGATCCGCGCGGGGGCTCCCCATCGTTTGAGCCATTTCAAGACGGGTATGTTCATCCGTATCCCAGCATGGCGATGTGGGGAGATTTTTCCGTGCTTCGCCGGATTCTCTTTCCAGGCGGGTCACCGACCTACGCCACTCTTAGCCCAGCCGATAAAACCACACTGCATACCGCCGCCTGCACGCTTGGCATGTTGGCCCACAACATTCGCTATTTGGAGAGCTACACGGTTGCCTCAGGCGATCCGATTCTGACTCAGCTCAATACCCGTCTCGGAGAATTGATCGCTTTACCGACCGGATCGTTTGCTGCTGCACCCCCTCCCGAGGCATTCCTGGCTGGACTGGAATATCTCAGAGATACCGCCCCTCTCGCTAACCCTGATGATGAAAACGCACTAATTGCGATGGCTCGGATGCTGGCGATGCGGGAACAGGTTGAGCGCGATCGCGCGTTTGGATTCGGAACAGGCGCGGGCAGTGCGTGTGATCCTGGAGGCGTTCTAGATAGCGGGAATCTAACTCGGCTTTGCTCCGATCGCCCCAAATTCCCAATTCTCTATTCGCTATTTCCTGGCGACACGAATGGTGACGGCGTGATCAGTGTCGCTGACAATCATGTGGAAGTTCCTAACGTCACCCGTGATTCGATTGACTCAAATACAGCCGAAGAGCCTTATCAATACATTTTTACAGTCGCAAACACCGCGCCTACGGAGTATCAGATCGTCGATCTAGCGCAAGTCGAGCTGCAGCCAAGAGCCCTAACTGCTTGGGCACTGCCAGCCCCAACTGGCATTACTGAAAGTGAAGATACGCCGAATAGCAACGCGGCTAGTAGCCCTCGGTCTTTCATTCGAGAATGTGTCACGGCGGTTTGTTCGGTAGATGACGCAGCTCCAGATACTCTGCTTCCAGTTGCCATCAAAGATGCATCCTTCTTTGATGGTCGCGAGA
>DBGGTD010000418.1:0-3138 GCA_051162585.1 Elainellaceae cyanobacterium | reverse complement strand
CGGCACCTACCAATCCAAATCGGCGATCGCTCGATTTTCACATCATGAAGACGCAAAAACAAATCAGAATAAGCTGAGTCAAATTGGCTGCCCTAAAATATGCGCGCCATACTCGACAGGACATTGACCGCAGGGATGTGCCAGTTGTGTTAGCGTGTTTAGCGGTGGCACTGCCAACTTCGTGTCAATTTCGCGTCTTCCGTCTACTAGTGAATTAGGAGGTATCTGTGGTTGTTCCTGAATCATCTCCACGACAGTCAGATATAATATCAGGCTCTGACCCTGCTGGGCAAACTCAAACTCGCATTCGTATGCGGATTCCAAAACAACATCAGCAAGAGCCGATTATTTCGAACTTGGTGGCTCAACATGGCTTGACGGTGAATATTTCAGCGGCGCTAATGACTGCAAATCGCCATGAGGATGGGTGGTTTGATCTTGAGTTGCGAGGAACACCGGCCTCAATTGAACAAGGGCTCAATTATTTGAGAGAAATGGGCTTAGAAATCTGGGATGATGCAAGCACAGAGGGCGATCGCTGGTGAACTCTTTCAGTTCAAAGTCCCTTATCCGGATGAGGATATAAATCGCTCAAGTAGCAGCATTGAAAGCTGATTTAAGACGTATTTTGCAACCACAATTAATAACCCAATGCTCAGCACCTGTATAGTGCTGAGCTTTTTAGGTTTAAAGTCTTGAGTCTGCATATCCCCTCCTCCTGACGAATGGCTGATAGATCAAAGCTGATAAATCAAAATGAGCTTATGCTACGTCTCGATTTTTGATTTTGGATTCACAGACATTAATGCTGCAAGGATTCCAGACTTTATGGTCCTACGGGCTCTGGTTTGTGTGTAGAACTCGCGCGGGTTCTACACACGTTCAACGTCCTAACGCGAGAGCGTACGACTACACATCTGGAATGTTCATTTAGAGGAACGATATTAGTCATATTCATAACGAGTATGACTTATTTATATCATACTCATACTGGGTATGACTTGCAGGTCAGTGATTTACAGTAGATTGGCTGATTTATCGCAATTTGCCATTGCGTATAAGTGCAGGCGTTAAGTGCAGGCGTTAAGTGCAGGCGAAACCCTCTCAAATGCTGATCTGACGGGCGATCGCTCGCTACTCTTGTTACAGTTCTTAATGTGTAGTATCTTCCCTGCTAGGGATTCACCCCTGTTCTCTAAACACCATACGTTGTTAGAGAGTCATGCAATTCGACCTGCGTTAAATTTCTCATTTAACAAAAGCAGCCACTATGTATATTGTGCAAATTGCGTCAGAATGTGCGCCCGTTATCAAAGCAGGCGGTCTGGGTGATGTCATCTATGGACTTAGCCGAGCATTAGAGATTCGAGGACATTGTGTTGAAATCATCTTGCCCATGTATGACTGCATGCGGTATGACCATATCTGGGGGCTCCATGATGCCTATCGAGATCTGTGGGTGCCCTGGTATGGTGCAGCTATTCACTGTTCAGTCTATTGTGGGTGGGCTCACGGACGGCTTTGTTTCTTCATTCAGCCCCACTCTCAAGACGCCTTCTTCGATCGCGGCGTTGTGTATGGTCACAATGATGACAATATGCGCTTTGCCTTCTTTAGTAAGGCAGCCCTTGAGTTTTTACATCAGAGCAATAAGCGTCCAGACATCATCCACTGCCACGATTGGCAAACTGGCTTAGTGCCCGTCATGTTGTTTGAAGTTTATAAACATCACGGCATGGTAAATCAGCGGGTTTGCTATACCATTCACAATTTCAAGCATCAAGGGCTGGGTGGCAGCGAGATTTTACAAGCTGTTGGGCTGAATCGACCTGACTATTATTTTCAATACGATCGCCTCCGAGATAATTTCAATCCATTCGCGCTGAATTTTATGAAGGGAGGAATTGTCTATTCTAATTACGTGACCACTGTTTCACCCCATCATGCGTGGGAAGCTCACTGTGGCGAATACGGATACGGGCTGGGGCACACCCTGCATTTACATCAAGATAAATTTAAAGGCATTCTCAACGGTATTGATTACAGCGTTTGGAATCCTGAATCAGATGACTATATCCCCCATCCATTTTCGATAGACAATCTCAGCGGCAAGGTGAGAAACAAAAAAACCTTACGCGAACGGCTGATGCTGAGAGATGTGGACAAACCCCTCATTGCATTTATCGGTCGGTTGGATCAGCAGAAGGGGGTTCATTTGGTTCACCATGCCATTTACTATGCACTTGAACGGGGCGCTCAGTTTTTGTTGCTGGGGTCTGCAACTGAAGCCGGAATTAATCATCATTTTCGACATGAGAAAGCTCACTTAAATGACAACCCGGACTGTCATCTCGAAGTGGGGTTCAATGAAGAACTGTCACACCTAATGTATGCTGGGGCAGATCTCATTCTGGCACCGAGCAACTATGAACCGTGTGGGCTCGTGCAAATGATTGGCTTGCGGTACGGCACAGTGCCGATTGTGAGAGGCGTGGGAGGACTGGTCAATACCGTATTTGATCGCGACTATGACGAGGCAGTGCTGCCTAAAGAGCGAAATGGGTATGTATTTTATCAGTCTGATCACCACGCCTTAGAGTTTGCGATGGATCGAGCCATTGGACTCTGGTATGACTATCCTCAAGAGTTTCAGCAATTGATGATTCAAGGCATGACATATGACTATTCGTGGAATCATCCAGGAGCGGATTATGTCGAGGTCTTTGATTTTATTCGGTACAAGTAATGTTGTGTGAATCTGTTGCCGCTAGTCACTCAGCACCAGATTATCTCGGTGAATGACAGTCTCTGCGCCATCGTAGCCTAAGATTTGAGAGATTTTCTCAGAGTGTGCCCCTCGAATCTTTTGTAATTCGGTGCTGTTGTAGTTGGCGAGACCGCGTGCAACTTCATGGCCAGTGCGATCGCACAGTTGCACAGCATCCTTGCGTTGAAACTCTCCTTCAACTTCGGTAATGCCAGCAGCGAGTAATGACCGGCCTGCCTGACAAATGGCGGTGACGGCTCCCTGATCTAAATACAGCTTGCCTGCCGGAACCAACCCGTGAGCAATCCACCGTTTGCGGGCGTTAGAGGGCTGTGGCTTTGGCTCAAACCAGGTGCCGAGTGGTTCTCCCG
>DBGGTD010000417.1:0-2861 GCA_051162585.1 Elainellaceae cyanobacterium | reverse complement strand
ATTCAGCACGGCAGTTCTAGAGTATAACGGGGATAATCGTTGGGTTTATCCTCATCCGGTGGTGCGGCGAAGTGAACTCTTTAAGCGGTCACTCAAAGACATTCAATCGTGATTCTGAGGTTCCAGAGTTTTTGGGGCTGAAACTAGACTCGCTGCGCGGGTTAGCAACCTTTGCTGACGTGTCAGAGGGATTTGCACTTGCCATAGCAGAGGTTAGCTTCGCGGCTGATGCTGAGATATTAATTGCTGCTCTCAACCAGCGGCCTGAGTGCCAAACCATCCAGTTTGAAGTGTTGGATTTTTCTGAGCGGCAGATTATCTCACTATTGACTGAACTCAAGCAGGTGTTATCAACCATTGAGATTGCGCCTGATAGAAAACTGGTGCTCGTTATTCGAGGTCTAGAAAAATCAATCGGAGCTGTGATTGAATATCCTCCGTTTTTGCGAGACCTCAACTTTGTGCGAGATGCCCTGGCGCGACGAATTCCTCATCCGATCATTTTTGTCTTGCCAAAGTATGCTACTAAGCGGCTCGCACGAGCCGCACGAGATTTTTGGGCATGGACATCGGCTGTCTTTGAGTTTCGTTCGGTGCGGCAAAGCGTTGAAACTGTGCAAACTGAAACGCTGAATTCGAGCCGATTGTTTAGTAATGACCTTAAACCCGTCAAGCAAAGCCGCATCAACCAGCTTCACAGCCTTCTAGAAGAATACGCACCCACTGATCAAGATGAGGATGGAGCCAATGCAGATATTCGATTAGATATTTTATTGGAACTAGGAAATGCCTATGGAAGTTTGGCGGATATTGAACGGGCACAACGATGTTTTCTGATGGCCATAGAGTTGGCAAAGAAAGGTCAACACACAAGACGTGAGGCTGATGCTTTATTAGGTTTAGGAAAAACTCTTCAAATCATTGAAACAAATACACAAGCTTTAGCCAATTATGAGCAGGCGTTGCAGATTTACCGCGACGTGGGCGATAGACTCGGCGAAGCCAACACGCTTTTGGAGTTGGGTCGCTTTCTAGATGATGTTAATCAATCGCTTGAGATGTACGAGTCTGCCCAGAATATTTACATCCAAATTGGCGATCGCTACAGCCAAGCCCGCACGTTATTTATGTATATCTCTAATGCGCTGCTCACGTTGGGGCGAGTTGAAGAGGCGATCGCCGCTCTGACTAATGTCACTGCAATTTCTCAATCAATCGGATTTGAGAGCGGGCGGGATGCAGCACTCCAAAAAATTGAAGAGATTCAGACGCAGATGATGTCAGATGAGTGACATGAGAAGCAGATGGCGATATTCCATAAAAGCAGATGGCGATCGCATAATTTAATTGCAACGAAGCTAAATATTGCTCCTCATTGGGTTAAGGGGCGATCGCCCCTTACCGCAAAATCCCTTCGCTGATAATCGTTGCGTCAATTTCCACCAGTTGGTGTTCGTATCCCAAGAGCGCAATCCCTAGCAGCGTCGCTGGAGGAACATTGCCTTGAAACCACTCCGTCACTGCTCGCCAAGCCTCGGCCAGATCCTGTTGGTTCCCGATGACGTAGATCGTCAACTGCCGAATATCCTGCTGACTGAACCCATGCAGATCGATCAGCGTACAGAGATTTCTGAGACATTGAGTTGCCTGGGCGTGAGGGTTGTCGATACCGACTAGATTGGCATCAGCATCATGGGGTACTTGTCCAGCTACGAATAGCTGTGAGCCGACGCGCTGGGCATATTGATAGTTCGCGGTGGGGGCTAAACCTGCCTTTGTTTCACGATGATTCATGGAGGAGTTTCTGATGAACGGGGTGGGTATGAAGCCAGATTTCGTTACTCATGACAGTTGCTCATGATAATGGTTGAGGCGTGTTTGGAACCAACGAGTGGGGTGGGCGGTTGATTTTAATAGTGATTGGAGCTAACCGTTTGCGTGTAGTGCTCAATCGTAATGCCCACGGGTTGCCCTGCTTCCGTCTAAATCGATGATGAGATTGTCGTTAATCGCTTCAGATTCGGGGCTGGGGCGATCGGCCTCGATATAACAGGTGTGTCAGGAAAGTACATCAGCTTCGTCTTGGTTCTTCCCCACGCTGTTGGCGATCGCTTAAGGCCGTGTTAAACGACTATGAATGTACTTTTGGAAGTCCTCTAAATTACTCCAAGCATCATGAAATTTTCTGAAACCGGGACCTTGAAAGGCATGGGTATTACCATCCATGAGTATGAGGTGAAATTTTAGAACCTCGTCTTGATGAGGAAGCTGATACCAATCGTCTTGCTCAGCCATCCATACAGCTTTCACCCAGCGAAAGAAACCATGATCCACTTCGCGAACTTCGTCATCCAAAAACTCGACAACATGAGTGACTCTGGCCCGCTGACTCAAAATCATCAAGTCGCCCTTTGCAGGTAACTGCACTCCGCGTCTACGCCTTTTCGGCCACCAAAGCTCAAAAATTCTACTCTTTGGATACTGCATCCAATCCAATGAATAAGCCCACTTCTCTGGATTTTTGACATTTTTGATGAAAAGGATTTTAGCTGGATCGCACTCTTGCAACGATTTACGTGAATCGAGCAAGGCTTCCATTTCTTGGCTTTGAGCTTCTATCTCCTGATCATCGAGTACTGGAGTCGGAGAGCTTTTAGTTTCAGTCCTTGTCGCTGCCTCAGATCTGGTCCTTTCAAGAGCACGAACTATTTCATTAATTGAAGATTCATCATTAAGGGAATTTTTGAATTGAACGTACTTTATCCCTGCAAATAAACAGGCTTCATTCGGTAAAGCATTTACCCCTGGCAACATTACAGGAATGAGCCGAAGATTCTTCACGGCACAACGCATCATTAAAG
>DBGGTD010000416.1:0-6632 GCA_051162585.1 Elainellaceae cyanobacterium | reverse complement strand
AAGCTTTGTTTGATCATGTCAAACAATTGATTAGCTTAGTGGGTCTTGAAGGCTTTAACCATGCTTGGCCTAATCAATTATCAGGTGGAATGGCTCAAAGAGTAGCGCTGGCAAGAGCGTTAGTTAATATTCCTGATCTCCTGTTGCTAGATGAACCATTTGGAGCCTTAGATAGTCACACCAAAATGTTGATGCAAACAGAGTTAGAAAGAATCGTTAAGTATGAAGGAACAACGACTCTGATGGTGACTCATGATGTTGAAGAGGCTATTTTTTTGAGTGACCTGATCATCATCATGTCTCAAAGACCTGGCTCAACCAGCCATATTATTCCTATTGACATGGAGCGCCCCCGCTCTCGAACGAGCCGACGCTTTCTTGAAATTAGGAATGAAGTTTTAGAGAAGGCGTACTACTCCGAGCAATACGCCAGTTAGCATTCGCTGTCCAACTCGAGAGCTTTGTAGTTGGAAGTTACAGATTGGCGATCGCCTCACACTGCTGGGAATTCTAGACTCGTCAATGGTATTAAGCAAGAATTCTCAACGGCTAGATGGTGTATTTGTCAGAAGATACTCTACTCCTCTCATTCCCAAAGTCTGGGCGTACCTGGCTGCGGTATCTCGTCGGTTCTTACCTCAACGAGCACTTTCTACTGGGGCTACCCGAAGAACACCAGCTCGAAGTGCAAAGCTTTACCAATATTCGAGTCCTGCATGATGACGATGTGGACGCAAAGCCTGTCGATGCGTTCAACCCCGACAAATCAGTATTCAGTCCCTATAAAATCATCCTGCTGGTCCGAGATCCCCGTGATGTCGTCGTGTCTTGGTATTTCGAAAAATCTCGTCGTCACCCCAAGCTCTGGAGCGGTCGCTTCATAGGCTTCGAAGGCACTTTGTCTGAGTTCATCCGTTCCGACTATGGCATCCGTGCAATCGCCCGCTATCTAGGCATCTGGGCCAATCACCTGCCCAAATTCCCCGATATCCGGCTCGTCCGTTATGAAGACCTGAAAGGGGATACCACAGCAGAACTCACCCGAATCCTGCAATTTCTGGGCATCGAAACCCAAAGTTTTCTTGTATCGAGCGTGGTCGAAAAATGCTCGTTTCAGGCCATGAGATCGCTCGAAGAAATGTCCGCTCTCAACTCCAACCGCCTAAAGCCAGTAGATATTGATGATCCCGAATCATTCAAAGTGCGTCGTGCGATCGTCGGAGGCTATCGAGATTATCTTGCTCAAGCCGACCTAGACTACTGCCATGCAGTGATGGCTCAGGCGCAACTGGCTCCCTACGACTACACAGCGCCCGCACCATCTCCCATGCAACCGCATACTTGATCAGATGGGCGATCGCCACTAGCTCTACCCTAAATATTGACTGTTGCTGTTATCCTAGGGCGTGGCTTCAACATAATAATTCTGCAAGTTCTCTCTGTAGAAGTGTCGAGCAGAAGTGCTGAACAGTTGCTGTAATAGATGGTTAAAGAGCGGTTGCCGTTTGTTGATCACCTCTGACGTTGTATCGCGTCAACCGATAAGCGGCAGGGACAAATAACAGTGTAAGTAGGGTTGCACCACCGACGCCACCTGCGATCGCTACTGCCAGAGGTGGCCAGAATTCTCCTCCATCTAGCAGTAAGGGCACAAATCCGATCATTGTAGTGAAAGTAGTAGTGAGAACGTGACGTGTGGACTGGCTGACAACTGCGCAAATTGCTTCAGGATGTCCCATTCGGGCATTGGGGTGCTCATGCAGGGCAGACATCACTACAATGGAATCATTGATAGCAACTCCGATCAGTCCTACAATGCCAATGATTGGATTGAAGCCGAAGGGATAGCCAAATAAGGCTACAGATAAGAGCCCTAGCCCAAAAGAGGCGATCGCTACCACCCCAATCAAACCTGCCAACTTAAACGATCTCAAGGACAGCACCAGAGTTGCCACTATCAGCACTGTCAATACACCAATGGTAGACACGAGATTGCTGATAGCATTGGCCCTTTCTTCTGCTTCACCTCCAAAGGCAAGATTGTAGTCTGGTGGCAGCGGGATCGGGTTAGACTGGAACTGGGTTTGGAGCTGGGACAGAACTGTTGCTGGAAGTACTCCTGCCTGAATAAATCCCTGGATGGTGTTGACCCGCTGACCGTTGTAGTGAGTAATTTTGGCGGTTTCGGGTTCGAGAGTAAGAGACCCTAAAGTACTGAGAGGAATCCAAGTATCTGTTGACTCTGAAATCAGCGGTAACGCAGCAATTTGGTCTAGGTTAGAGCGGTCTGCGATGCGCACCCTCACTGGAAGTTCCTCTGTTTCTTCCAAAATCGAGCCGCCTCGAATTCCTTCCAGAGTTTGATCGAGTTGTTGAGCGATGGCCTCATTGTCCAGTCCAGTCAGACGTGCCGCGTTCTCATTGAGAACGAGCTTTAGCTGAGGTAAGGTTTCATTGAGGCTGGCGCGGGTATGGGTAACGGCGTCAATCTGGACAAGTTGCTCTCGCACTCTCTCTCCCAAATCTTGCAATTGAGTCAGATCTTGTCCGGCAATCCGCACTTCAATCGGGGCATCAAATGGAGGTCCTTGCTCTAGCTGGCGCACAATAGCACGTACACCTGGAAAGTCTGAGTCAATCTGGGCTTGGAGAGTGCGAGTGGTTTCCGCTGAAGATAGTTGATTCAATTGCACTAATGCTTGGGCATAGTTGGCCTCATTTTCCCGTCCACCTGTGAGGTTGTAGTAGAAACGGGGAGCATTTGTGCCCACGAACCAGTGAATCTCTTCTACTTGCTCATTTTGGAGAAGGCGATCGCGAATGACTTTCACTGTATCCTGAGTCTGTTGAATCGAGGCCGACGGTGAAAGCTCCAGTTCGATTTGCAACTGATCACGATCGCTTGCCGGAAAAAACTGTTGTTCTAGAAAAGGAGCCTGGAGGAAACCCAGCAGGGGCAGCATCAGGGCTAGGGCAATACTCATCAGAGGGCGGTAGATTATCTGATTCAACACTCTCTCATAGAGGCGGGCGATCGCCGGGAAGGTAATACCATCTCGCCACCAAGATGTCGTTGAAATAGGGCGCCCTCTGCTGGATTGACGGTGTGCCCAACCTTCAAATAAATGTGCTGCTAGAGCAGGAACGACCGTAATCGACAGCAAAAGGGAACAGGAGACTGCCAGAATGACGTTTAGGCCAATAGTGCCGACAAACTCACCGACACTGCCCGGTAGTAAGGCGATCGGCATAAAGGCAAGTACTGTTGTAATGGTGGAACTGAGGAGAGGGATGGCGAGGTGTTGAACACTGCGGTTAATAGCACCTTCTGGTGGTATTCCATGAGTGAGGTGATGACGCACTTCGTCTACCATGACGATCGCCGTATCAATCAGAATCCCTAAGGCGACAATCAATCCGGTAATAGAGATTTGGTGGAGGGGAATACCCAATAGTCCCATTAATCCAAGCACCATCAGCAGTGACAGAGGCAGTGCTGTACTCACAATTACCGACGATTGCCAGCCCATCATGACCAGAGTCACGCCAAACACTAAAGCTGCCCCCAGCAGCAAATTCAGAATCAAGGTGTTGAGCCGAGTCGTTACATATTGAGTCTGATCAAAGAGGATATGCAAGGTCAATCCATCAGATAGCTGGTTGCGAACCTCTTCTAAAATAGGCTGGGCTTGTTGTGCCCATTGGTCAAGGCGATAGTTGGATTGAACAAAGACCCCTAGTGCAACGGCAGGCTTGCCGCTGGCGATCGCCATTTCCTGTAACGGTTCAAATGCCCCCTTCTCAATCTGGGCAATATCGCCCAGCACCACAAACTGCCCCCTGTCCCCAAACTGGATGGGAGTACGAGCCAAGCGATTGAGGGAATCTAGTTCACTATCAATTTCCAGTGGCACATCATTGGTTGGTCCTCGAAGTTGCCCTGCTGCCGTCTTTGCATCTGTTTGAACAAGCTGTAGAGATAGGGTTTGGGGAGACAAGCCCAAACCTGCTAGTCGAGCTGGATCAACCTGTACCACGATTTCTTCGTTGGGTTCGCCAAACTGATCGACGGACTCGGTTCCCGGCAAAGCATCCAACCGATCTTTTAGAGAAGCTGCAAGGCGACGCAAAATTGTATAGTTTGGGGCGTCGTCCCGCTCCCATGTGAGGGCAATAACTAGAGCATAGGCTTTGACCTCTACCTCTTCTAATTCAGGGTCTGTAGCCCCTATTGGGAACTCCAATGCGGCATCATCTAGTTTGTCTCGCACCCGTGACCAAATGCTACTTACCTCTGCATCTGTCACTTGTTCTGATAGCTCGATTTCGATGACCGATACTCCACCACGAGATGTAGACTCATACGTCAAAATTTCTTCAATCTCGGCAATTTCATCTTCAATTTTTTCGGTAACGAGGGCCTCAATTCGTTCGGAATCGGCTCCGGGAAGAAAGGTCGTGACTGTCGCATTGCGGGAAACGAGTTCAGGATCTTCTAATCGGGGCAGGGTATGAAAAGAAGCAATGCCCCACACCATAATCAGAATCAGGATTAGAATCAGCAATCGAGTGTTGCGATAAAAAAGGCTGAACATGAGAGTAGGGAATAAAGAACTGAGAGCTGTGGTCTAGAATTTTGAACTGTAAATCTTGGGTGAGAAAGCTCGACAGTAAATGGTTTACTTCGGTTCAAACTGCACGATCTGACCAGGAATGACCCTATGAACACCATCAGTGACAATGCGATCGCCCGTTTCGATCAATCCCCGCACAAAGGCGCGATCACCCTCAGTGTGTAAAATCTCTAACTCGCGTCGTTGGACTTGAAATAGATTGGATTCATCAGACTCGTCAGTTGGCATCAATGCGTAGGCGCTCCAAAGTCCGCGTTCTCCTTCAGTAAGTGCCATGAGGGATAGCCAGAACCCACTTGTAGATATAGTTCGGGCGATTTCCACTTCTGCCAGTTGTTCGGGAGCGATTGTCTCTCCTGCTCCGTTACCTAATCGAAACACAACGGTCTGAGTTCGCGTGGTTGGATCAACCTCTGGCAAAATCGCCGTGATTTTTCCTTCATAAGACTGTCCACCAATCTCAAATGTCTTTGGTTGTCCAAGAGCTAGATTGGTCACGATGTCTACTGGAAACCCAACTTCGACTTCTGGTGCGGATTGCTCCACCAACCGAAATACTGGCTGACCAGACTCCATAATGGCGCCTTCATCCAGTTGTCGGGTCGCTACTACTCCCGAAAATGGTGCAAAAATCTTACTCTTCTCAATGGCGATATCAATATCGGCGATGCTGGCCGAGATCTGCTGCACGACTGCTTGCTGAGCAGCGACTTGCTCTGGGCGCGTTCCGTTCTGTAGTTCTTCGAGTTGACTGCGTGCTGCTTCGAGTCGTTCCTCTAAGGCGTCAACGCCAAATGCCACAATATCTCGGTCTTCTCGCGAAATGGCCCCCTCTATGTAGAGCGATTCCCGTCGCTGTTGGCGTAAGCGTTCTAGCTCGAGCTGGTTTTCTAGGTCTTGTGCGGTTGCCTGAGCTGCTGCAATGTCTTCACGGCGAGGACCATTCCGCAACTCTTCAAGCTGGGCGATCGCTTGGTTGTGTTGAGCTACGAGCTGCGATCGCTGAGCTTCTAAACGTCGGGTATCGAGCCGCGCCAAGAGCTGCCCAGCCTTGACCCAATTGCCTCGATCTACTCGGATCTCGATTAGTTCACCTCCTTGCTCAAACCCCAGCTCGCTAATGCGTCCTGCCACTACTTCCCCGCTATAGACACGAGATACGGTGTAAGATTCAGCAAATTCAGCAGTCACGGCTTCGACACTCAGCATTGTTGCTGTCTGAGTCTTAGGTTCTTCATTGAGCAAGGTTTGGGTACCCACAACAATCAGCCCAGAGCAAAGGGTGATTGCTCCCAAGGTCAAACCTGTTTTACGAGAGATCTGTTGAAATAATTTGAGCTCGGAAGTGTTGTTCATAAAACAAACCAGTTGGTGTCAAGAATTAGAAAAAATTGCCTGTCGATATCCCTACATCTTGTCCCTGGGTAATGCCTGGGATCTCCCTCACGACCGTGTTACTCGTCTTTGGTGACGTTTGACCATCAGGGATATCCAGCGTTTCCAGATGTCGAACGACTCGTCATCAGGTTCTGTTTGCTGCCACGAGTCTCGTGCCATAATCCGTTCATACCAGGCGGCGATCGCAGGATGATGCTCAAATCCGACTCCGAATCGGCGGAGCAATGGGAACGCCGCTCCAGCTGTGATGTCGGCCAAAGACAGATTTTCTCCACCAAAGTAGGTGGCATTACCAAGCTGATCATTGAAGAAATCAAGGATCGTCGTGACATGTTGCAGGAGTGCTTCATTCGGTTCAGAATCCTCTGCCATCCTTGCTAAGGCAGGCAGCTTGGGAGTGAGTTCATTCGTTGTCACCATCTGCACCATTCGGACTTGAGCGATCGCCTCTGCAGCTTTGGGAAGCAATGGAGGGCTAGAATACTTCGCCTCCAAATAGTCCAGGATGGCTAGGGATTCCAAAATTCGCAGGCGACCATCCACTAAAACTGGGACATGGTGAAACGGATTGAGTGATAGAAACTCAGGCTTGAGTTGTTC
>DBGGTD010000415.1:0-6628 GCA_051162585.1 Elainellaceae cyanobacterium | reverse complement strand
CGAGATGGGCGAGAAATCAACGAAATTTATAATGAGCTGCTAGATGCTCAAGTCTCAACGACACCGTTGATTCGGACTCCAGACTTGGTCAACCCCTATGATACGTCTTTATTATCGATGCCTCCCGACGTTGAGGAAGATCGAGACGTAAGGCGCGAGCCGATTCCACCTGTTCCGTTGCCTGTGCAGCAACAAACCGCGCCTCCTCAGCCTGTGCCTGCATTGTGGTAGTGCCGCGCTACGGCAGTGAATACGGCGTATCCTGAACAATCCAGGGTGCAGGAGTCGAACCTGCCTAGCGCGAATTATGAGTTCGCTGCCTCAACCGCTCGGCCAACCCTGGGAGAGCTGCATGGATTCCCATTTTATATCGGATTTTTCATCCTATGCAGCGGAGACCAAAAACTTGGCCTATTTAGCACTACCCAAATCCCTACTTCGTAATGTTCTGTAAATGTTACTGGGATGAATCACTCAGACGTTAGACAATTTAGGTAACACTCCGTATGTTCTGATTACAGAATGTTCTGATTGCAGAGATATCGAGTTTTTGTAAGTTGAGCGCTTGACCATGGGACTCCTATATCGTTCTCCTCCTGCTGAGGAGGAAACTCAAGCTCGAATCTTAAAAGCTGCACAGCGGCTGTTTGCCCGTCAAGGATATGATGGCACAACGACTCGCGAGTTAGCTCATGCAGCGGGAATTGCCGAAGGAACCCTATTTCGACATTTTGAAAACAAGAAAGCAATCCTTGTAAAAGTTGTCACTCAGGGCTGGGTTGAGATTTTGACCGATCTCTTAACAGAGTTGAGCGAAATGGGCAGTTATAAGGCAATTGATCAGGTTATGCGTAAACGCATGTTGCAAATGCACAAAAATGCTGACATGCTGCGAGTTTGCTTTATGGAGGCTCAGTTTCATCCTGACCTGCGCGATCGCATCCAGTCAGAAATCATTGACAAAATGACAGATGTTGCCGAGGCATTTTTTCAAACTGCCATGGACCGGGGAATCTACCGCCGCATGAATCCTCGCGTGGTTGCTCAAGTATTTTTGGGGATGTTTGCAGTATCGGGGTTCAGCAAAGACACCGTAATGAAAGAAGGGGCATCCCCTGAGTCCATGAAGGAAATGGCGGAAGGTATTGCTGATATTTTCTTAAATGGCGTGTTAGCCAAATCCTAATTTCTAATTTCTAAAAAATAATTCCCAAACGCTGAGTGAGTCAGACTATCGGCGGATGTTGAGCAATTCTTGGGGCGCAGCCAATAGCTTTACTCGAACAGACACAATGTCTGATTGAGGGTTGAAGATAAAGAACCACGCGACATTGACGCCAAACATAGAGGTCTGTACCTTCCCAGTGATGTGGTATTGGGTGTTTCCATCCTCGAGACGCTCCAAGGTTCCTTGGCTGGGGTGAAGGCGCATCCCAGCGGCTTCGGTAGCTAGGTAGTGGGCGATCGCCTCTCGACCGACTACAGGTTCTTCAAACGGTGGAAGCAATGCACCGTCGGTTGTAAACAAAGCCGCGGCTGAGGAATAATCTTCGGCGTTTAGCATTTCAAAATAGCGGTAAATGCCGAGGTCTGAAATTCCGTCAATGGTGATTGATTCAGACACCTGAGATTGAGTAGATATTTTAGATTGAGTAGACATAATTTTTCCTAAATCTCGTTTCCTTTAGACTCATGAATACTATGAATGCTGGCAGCAAATTCATGCTTAATGAGGAATGACGAGTCGCAATCGCTCAAATCGCTGTTCAGAATCTATCCAGCGGATAGAGTTCTACATGCGATCTCCTACTGCAATGAGCTTATAAAATTAGAGAAATGATGAAACACAGCCCTAAGGCATAAATCTAGGTAAATCACACAAAGTCCGCCAACATACTCTCAGCTCTTTATGAGTATGCAGATTTATAATGTCACCAGCAACTCCAGACAGGCTTAGCCTGACCAGTCAATCAATTAAACAGAAGGCATTTGAACTGGGATTTCACAAGGTGGGGATCGCCGCTGTGATACCCCCGTCTGATGCAGCAGATGACCCACGCGAGGTCGCAGACGTACAGGCACTAGAGCAATGGCTCGCTCACGGCTATCACGCTGACATGGCATGGATGGAATCGTCTAAGCGGCGCGATATTCGGCGTGTGATGCCTGATGTCCGGGCTGTCATTTGCGTTGCTCTCAACTATTACACGCCTCATCAGCGCCCTCCGGGTCACCACTACGCCAAAATTTCCCGCTACGGATGGGGACGAGACTATCACCGGGTCATGCAGAAAAAGCTGAAGGCACTCGCCTATTGGATGCAAACTAAATGTGAGACAGTTCAGGTCCGCTACTACGCCGATGCTGGTCCCATTCAAGATAAAGCCTGGGCACAACGAGCCGGACTTGGCTGGATTGCCAAAAACAGCAACGTAATTACCCGAGAGTACGGCTCCTGGGTGTTTTTGGGAGAGCTATTGACCACTATCAATCTGACGCCCGACCGCCCCCATACCGAGCACTGTGGTACCTGTACTCGCTGCATCGACGCCTGCCCAACCCAAGCCATCACGCAGCCATTTGTGGTCGATGCAAACCGCTGTATCTCGTATCACACTATCGAAAACCGATCGGATTCGTTACCAGAGGCGATCGCCCCTCATCTAGAAGGTTGGGTCGCAGGGTGCGATATCTGTCAGGATGTCTGCCCGTGGAATCAGCGCTTTGCCCAAGAAACCGATATTTCTGATTTTCAGCCCTATCCCTGGAATATTGCTCCCAAACTTGATGATCTCGCAACATTATCAGATGCCGATCACGATCAGCGGTTTCGCGCATCCGCTCTCCGGCGAATCAAGCCAGCCATGATGCGTCGGAATGCGCGGGAGAACTTAGAAATGAGAGTAAGAGATGAGAGTGAAAAGCAACCATGACATATAAGAATTTTTGCCACGACCGGGGGTAGATGATCTAAGCTAGCGGAAGCAATATTCAAATTTTGATGGTATTTGGTTGTGCCTAAGCATATTCCCTTCATTTCCGTACTTATTTTGGTTGGCTTACTCAGCCCGATGCAAGTGGCACACGGGCAGGCGCTCGTGCCTCACGTGCCGCAGCTTGATGGAGAACAGCTCGAGCAGCAAGGGCTTAGCCTCGCCCAGGAAGCGGCTCAATTGGCACAATTCCAGCAGTATGAATTAGCGCTGCCCAAGGCTGAATTGGCGAGTCAACTGGCTCCCAACAATTCTGCGGTGTGGGTGCTTTTAGGTCGTCTCTATCTTCAAATGGAAGAGTTTGACCAGTCACTAGAGGCGCTCAAACAGGCAGAAGCCATTGACCCGGAAGACCCAGCCGTTTTATTTGATCTAGGTTCGGTCTACTTCCGGATAGAAGACTATGACAAGTCGGTAGAATATTTGCAGGCTGGGCTGGATATTAGTCCCAACGTGCCTGGTGCGCGCTTCGATCTGGGTAATGCTTACTACAAAATGAACCAGTACGACCAGGCAATCGAAGAATACGAACAGGCTGTCGAGTTAGACGAGAAATTTTGGCCCGCTACCAACAATATTGGATTAGTGCTCTATGAAATGGGCGATGTGGAGGGGGCTCTCGAAAAATGGCGAGAAGCTTTAGCAACTTCGGATGGCGAAGCTGAACCTCAATTGGCGATCGCCATTGCCTTATATGCCCAGGGTGAGCGAGACGAGGGCGTTCAGCTGGGTGAAACCGCTCTCCGGAGCGACCAGCGCTATGCAGAGGTGGAGTTTTTAAGAGCCAATCTCTGGGGCGATCGCCTCCTCTCTGAAGCTGAAGCATTCCTCGATTTACCCCAAATTCGAGAAACGGTCGCTCAGATTAGTAACAGCTCTAGCCCTGAAGCTGAGGAGATTCCTGACGTTGAAGAGGATGGAGAATAAATCTTTTTAGTCCTACCTCTCTGCTACTTGCGGCACAGGACGACTGGCATTCTGCGGAAACAGAGATTGAAAATGGCGATCGCGATCGCCTAAACTCTCGTAGAAAAAGAACGAAACGCCTGAAAGCTCATGGGTTCGCACGGTGTCGACCTGTTCTTGAATCTGTTCAATGGGAACGGGCCTATTTTTTAATCCAGTTAAAATACCAATGCCAACGGGAATATGCTGCATAGCTTGCAAGACTTCTGGACGTTCGATCTCTCGGACAAAACTGTCAAGGCTGTTGCGGTAGACCTGAACGATCAGTTCTTCAACAAAGCCAAGCCGCTCCCACGTTAACCAATCTTGCAAATAAAACTGGTATGAAAACTGCAAGGGATTAGGGGCTAAAGAAATCAGGCAGTCTGGTTTGCGAGACTTGACGGCATAAAAAACTTGAACCATTAAATTGGTAATCTTGTTTGCCCGCCAGCGTACCCACTCGGCATCCTGGGGATCATCAGGAGGAGACTGCCCCTGATGATCGCGCTGATATTGCTGAATTGTATAGTCGTCATAGCCAAGCTCGACGGGCATCCCAAAATGGTCATCAAATTGAATGCCATCGACATCATAGGTCGTAATAATTTCGGTCACCAAGTCAACAATAAACTGCTGGACGTCAGGATGAAGCGGATTTAACCAAACCCGAGGATGTCGCCCTTCCATGACGATTCGGGTTCCATTTTGCCGTTGAGTGATCCATTCGGGATGACGTTGCGCTAATACAGAATAAGACGGGGCCATGAGCCCAAACTCGAACCAGGGAATCACAGCAAGCCCTTGCTGATGACCCTGTTCAACAATCTCTGAGAGGATGTCTCTCTCCTGCAATCCGGGGTGAGGATCAAGGGATTGCCCGAATTCGGCGTCAGCCACAGCGCTGGGATATAGGGTATATCCCCAGTTCCAAACGGTGGGATAGACCGTATTAAAGTTTAGCTGGCTCAAGCGGTCTAGGCCATCGCTGAGATTCTCGCGAGAGAATAATACCTCGCTGTCGATGTTGGTCATCCAAACTCCTCGCAATTCCTGACGGGGAGACGATGCGTAAGGAGAAGGAGACGTGGGTGTTGAATTGCGCTCCTGAGATAGAAGCCGACCGGGCAATAGCGCCTCGGAAAGAATCAATGCCAGAGCAACCCCTATCCCCAGCAAAACTGATGTCCATGTGTGCCGCGCTAGCTTCACAGAATCTCCATAGTCAATCAAGTCACAATCTGATTAGGCGTATCGTGCCTCCTGCTAAAGTAGCAGTACATTAAGAGTACAAGTGTATCCTGATGTAACACGAATGCCTTATTCTTTAGGCAGGAGCGCTACGATTTGATCGACAAACTCTTGGTGATCAACCACAGGTTTTGAGATATAGGCGTCTGCACCACTTTGAGCTAGAAAACTCTCGCGATCGCCTTGCATTGCGTGAGCGGTGACCAGGATAATTGGCAGGTTTGCCGTATTTGGATCAGATTTCAACATTTGGGTAATCTTGATGCCGTCCACGGGTTTGCCTTGGTACATACTTCGGGATAAAGATACATCCATCAAAATGACATCAGCCTCATGGTTTTGGGCAATTTGGAGAACTTCTTCAACATCTTCGGTATGCTTAACAGCTAGCCCGCCGCGTTTCACCAAAATCTTGGAAAAAACGCGGGCGTTGATTAGATCATCT
Source organism: Elainellaceae cyanobacterium (assembly GCA_051162585.1). GTDB lineage: Bacteria > Cyanobacteriota > Cyanobacteriia > CAZCXK01 > CAZCXK01 > DBGGTD01. The sequence goes on along the minus strand of DBGGTD010000415.1, from coordinate 994 downwards.
TCGACGATTAAAACGGTTTGCATAGTGCTTTACCTTCTCACACTGCCAGGATGAGGCATTCTCAGGCTCTGCGGTTTGATATTACCTTGAAATGGAAGCCAACATTTATATCAGCCATTTACATCGACGATATCTGCATATTGAAACATTTACATCAAAATTATCCGAATTATTAGATAACTACGGCAAGCTACCTTGTAACTTGATAACACCATCATCATTTAAGTTTTTACATCTCAGGCATTTGGAAGTCAGGATCTAGGGAAAATTTCATGGCAAGACAGCTCAATATTCTCTCTCCAGGTCAAGTCGTCGGAACCGCATTGCATACCGAGGTGCAACGGTCGTATTTGGAATATGCCATGAGTGTCATCGTTGGACGGGCACTTCCCGATGCCAAAGATGGGCTAAAACCTGTGCATCGGCGCATTCTATACGCGATGCATGAGCTTGGCTTAATTCCCGATCGCCCCCATCGTAAGTGCGCTCGCGTGGTGGGGGATGTGCTCGGCAAATATCATCCGCATGGCGATCAGGCAGTCTATGACGCACTGGTGCGAATGATTCAAGACTTTTCGAGTCGCTATCCGTTGCTGGCAGGGCACGGCAACTTTGGCTCGGTGGATAATGATCCGCCTGCAGCGATGCGGTACACCGAGACACGTCTTGCGCCCATTGGCAATGATTGTTTGCTCAATGAAATCGGAGAAGCCACCGTCGATTTTGTTGACAACTTTGATAGCTCTCAGCAAGAGCCGATTGTCTTGCCGGCTCAACTGCCGTTTTTGCTGCTCAATGGCAGTTCAGGGATTGCGGTCGGCATGGCAACGAATGTTCCGCCTCATAACCTAGGCGAGATTGTGGATGGGCTCATTGCTCTGATTGATCGCCCTAATCTATCAGATGAGCAACTCTTTGATCTCATTCCAGGACCTGATTTTCCAACCGGCGGAGAAATCATAGATACGCAGGGCATTCGTGATGCCTATAAGAC
>DBGGTD010000414.1:0-4285 GCA_051162585.1 Elainellaceae cyanobacterium | reverse complement strand
AAGCAGAATCAACATGATCGCGATCGCCAGTTGATTACTGCAAATTCACGCCCGGCGTCTATGGAGCGATTCAATGCATCCGATTTGGCGTCTCCTAAACAGAACACTAAGCTGACAAGCTGTCGGTTGAAAGATCGAGCGATCAACGAATTTCTCGATGGTGCGGGCATCTAAAACGCCGCATAATCCTAAGGGTTTATTTCTTTGGTTGACCAGTTAAGCTGATTGTCGCGGATGTAGATCCATCGATTCTGGGGATCGCCCCGCAGTTCTAACTGATCGACGTTGATTGGCTCGAGCAGCAGCAAGCAAAAGTTTGGCGGGGGTTCGTTCGATTCCGGGGGATCGATGTCAAAGGATTCGTCATGAGTCCGAGGCTGGCCGGGATGCGGCCATACGAATTGCAGACGGGAAGCATCCGAAAGTTCCTGCCATTGATTTCTTCTGGCGTCGTGAAGCTGGTCTTCAGGATGATGTTCACCAATCAATGTTAGTAATCCACTCAATCTAAATTGCTCCCGAGTCTTCTCAAAATACCAGCAGATTTCTCCCCACGGGTGAGACTCAATCTGATGAATTTTTTCGCTGCGATCATCGGTCACAAATTTGAGCTGATTGGTGTTGTTAAGGAACCCTCGAAAAACAAGGGTTCGATTGGCGGGTTTTCCGTCAGGTCGAACGGTTGCAAGCTGTAAGTAGCGAGCATATGCCAAGGATCGATTTCGGTGCAATGCCCGTGCTATGGGCGATCGCCACGGGGCAAGAGACATAAACTGACAGCAATGTAACGACTTGTAAAGCCTAACAGATTGCTAAAGTTTGGCATATCGAGGCCCCATCTCTACTGCACCCGCATAGAGGGCTTGATCTCCAAGTTCAGCCTCAATTCTGAGCAATCGATTATACTTAGCGACGCGCTCACTACGGCAGAGAGAACCCGTTTTAATCTGCCCTGCGCGAGTTGCGACGGCTAAATCTGCAATGGTGGTATCTTCCGTTTCACCTGAACGATGGCTAATGACCGAGGTATATCCATTGCGGGTTGCTAGATCGATTGTTTCTAAGGTTTCAGTGAGTGAACCAATCTGGTTGAGCTTAATCAGAATCGAGTTCCCGGCTCCTTGCTCGATCCCTTTTTGGAGACGCAGCGGATTTGTGACAAACAGATCATCCCCAACCAGTTGAATGCGATCGCCCAATCTTTCTTCAAGCAGTTGCCAGTGAATCCAATCTTCTTCATGCAAGCCATCTTCAACTGATATGATCGGATATTGACTCACTAAACTTTCCAAATATCCGATCATGTCAGTTGGCGAATGAGCCGCCCCATCGTAAACATATTGACCATCTTGATATAGCTCATTGGCAGCCACATCGAGCGCGAGTGCAATATCATCACCGGGTCGATAGCCTGCTTGCTCAATTGCAGCAATTAAGAGCTCTAGCGCGGCTTGATTAGATTCTAAATTAGGTGCAAACCCGCCTTCATCTCCAACACCTGTCAGCAGATTCTTGCCCTTAAGCACCTTGCTCAATGCCGCAAATACTTCAGATCCCCAGCGCAGGGCTTCTCGAAATGAAGTAGCTCCAATTGGCACAATCATAAATTCTTGAATATCAACGTTGTTGTCTGCGTGGGCTCCACCGTTGATGACATTCATGAGAGGCACAGGAAGCAGATTTGCTAGCGGACCTCCCAAATATCGATATAGAGGCAGCTCTAGAGCACTAGCGGCAGCCTTAGCAGTAGCTAATGAAACCGATAAAATCGCGTTGGCGCCTAGATTTGCTTTATTGGGAGAACCGTCCATATCAATCATGGTGCGATCGATGACCATTTGGTTGAGGGCATCGTATTCCATCAGTTGCGGTGCGATTTTCTCCTCAACATTGATGACTGCCTTGAGCACCCCCTTACCGCCATAGCGGTTGTTATCGCCGTCCCTCAGCTCATGAGCTTCGAATGTGCCGGTTGATGCCCCACTTGGAACCTGCGCAAGACCAGCCGATCCGCCCGTTAAACGCACTTCTGCCTCAATGGTGGGTCGACCTCTCGAATCTAAAATTTCTCGTGCTCGAATATCTTCGATGGCGGTGTCATATGAGTCAATCATCATCCCCTATTCCTCATCAATTGAGTTACAAACGGTTTTTTCAATCGTCAACCTGGCATGACAAACGTCGGACGGTTTGTAATCCTAATAGCAGTTCAAAGTCAGTCTAAGAAGAAATAGCTCTAAAAATTCTAAATTCCCATCTTTATCTTATGTCTGCAAACCCAATCATAACTGGCTTATGCCCCTCGTAATGAAAGATGTGAGCGATTCTCCCAACGGGATTTTAGAGGTTTTGATTGATGGGGCGAGACGGGTGATTCACAACCCACTGTAATTCACAATAAGATTAAAGTCGGGCTTGGAGAATCTAAAGAGGAATTAACCATGCGAATGCTACACACAATGCTGCGGGTTGGCAACCTCAACGAATCGCTAAAATTTTATTGCGATGTCCTAGGCATGAAATTGCTGCGCCAGAAAGATTATCCAGGAGGAGAATTTACGCTAGCGTTTGTCGGATACGGTGACGAGTCTGATCATACTGTCCTTGAACTGACCTATAACTGGGGAACTGATAGGTATGACTTAGGCGATGCGTATGGTCATATTGCAATTGGAGTTGATGATATTTACGGAACCTGTGATGCGATTAAGCAGCGAGGTGGCAAAGTCGTTCGCGAGCCTGGCCCTATGAAGCATGGATCAACGGTGATTGCATTTGTTGAAGACCCGAACGGATATAAAATCGAGTTGATTCAGCTTGGCACCCGAGGGTCGGCTCGGTCGAAGCAAGAATCTGCTCCCCAAATGGCACCCTCATAATGCCGGAATTGAATGCCGAAATTGGTTGATGCGTAATTTGGGATGACGGGACATTGCCTTGCAATATTTGCGATGTCCCGAAGCGAATCCTAGGTGTGAGAATTAGCTAACTTCAGGCGATCGCACCGTTCGTGGATAGCGAGACCGACAGGGGCTTCCCCAACACACGTATTGAGAAGGCATAGAGCTAAATACGCTGCTTCGAGCACCAATCACTGCATTTGACCCAACGTAAACGCCCGGTCCGATGAAACAGTCGGTTGCAACCCAAACGCCATTTCCAATGGTGATTGGAGCGGTTTTGAGGTTGAACGCAGGATCGTGAATATCATGACTTCCGGTGCAGAGGTAGCATTTCTGCGAAATGACAGAATGCTGCCCGATGTGAATTTGCTCAAGACTGTAGAACACAACATCATCCCCAATCCAGCTGTAGTCGCCGATTTTAATCTTCCAAGGAAACGTAAAGCGAGCAGTGGGTCGAATGACAATATTTTGACCGATCTGGGCGCCAAATAATCTCAGCAGAGCTATTCGTAGCCCATTAAAGGGATGGGGAGTGATTGGAAAGGCGATCGCCTGCACAAGCCACCATAGCAAAACAATCCACCCCGAACGGCCCCGATTAAACCACGATTGATCATAGCGACTCAAGTCTACTAGAGACGCCGCCTGAACATCGGGCAGTTCTACCGATGCCTTAGATGATGCGACCTGATCAGCCGTCTTAGATGGCTCTGCATGAGACATGGCGTAGTCTAAACTCTATGCTGATATCCAACCTGGGTAGTATAGCCCTACGGGCTGGGCTTAGGCTTGTGTATAGAACCCGCGCGCCGCGCGGGTTCTATACATGTTCAGCGTCCTAATGCGAGAGCGAAGGCTATAATACCAATTTTGGATTTTGAATTTTGGAGATAAAGGCTTTTGGTCCTAGAGGGTGACGATGGCTACGTTTGAGCATCCGTTTGAGGGACGGGATCAGGAGGTCGAATATCAGATGGGGGAGTGGAATTGGAGCGAGTGTTTAATTGTCCACCAAACTGCCGCAATTCGTAAAGTTTGACTCCAATCTGATATTCATATTGGCTGAGCAGTCGCGCATAGATATACCCCGCTCGACCATCTAAAAAACCAAGACGAATTCCATACGACAAGATAAACCGCAGCAGAGGCTTGAATGGCAAGCGTACCCAAGCTTTCTTGAGAAACCGCTTGCGCTGGACTGAGTCCCCAAATAAATTGGCTCCAATCGTGCCGTCATCGCCCATCCCTGTGAGCAGATTGTGATAGACCCGGGCTTCCCAGTTTGAGTAGCGATTATGTCGCTCAATCCAGTGGAAAAGGTCACGAAAATCTTCGTGGAGCATGTCATTCTTGAGATACCCAACCTGTCCTTTCAAGAC
>DBGGTD010000413.1:0-5773 GCA_051162585.1 Elainellaceae cyanobacterium | reverse complement strand
AGCTGATCGGTTGCCAGCGGCAATTTTTCAGCGGAGATTCGCAGACGATAGCGGTCGTTTCGGGTGGGGATGCCATCATAGTCAAGGCGATACCCAAGTTCGTATTCGCGATCGACGCCGCTGAAAATGGTTAATCCGGGTAATCCTTGAGCTAGTACGGCGGCTGACCACCCCGTAACTAAACAGCCTGCGATCGCGGCTGCTGAAATAATGCGGTGAGCGACTGGTTTTGACATTTCCTGGATACCTCCAACATCACTCCTCACGAGTGAATTAAAAATTGTGGCTAAATGATGAATTTACCAAACTAGACAGGGGACGCGCCAAATTAATGACGCATGTCAAGCGGGAAAGTTGCTTGTTGTCTTAAGGAATATCCTGGCGACTAAAGTCGTGTCTGAACGCAGTGCGCTTTAACCGCCCTTACCCTTAAATCTGGATGCGCTTGCTGATCACCAGCATAGCAATTGTTCAAGTCAAGCATCGCGAGAGCGTACGGCTATAAGACGAGATCTATAAAAAGAAAGTGAAGATATTCACGTTCCTGCTGGGGATCAATTTAGGATTCAACCTATAGTGAGCTACCGTATATTGGAGATGCTATCGTGCAAGAACGATTAAATTGTTCGGCGGCAGTGTTCGGCGGCAGGTTTTGGGGTATCTGTGTAGTGGATTTAGATCTCTGCGTTTGATGGGGGCTCGTTTGCAGCCAATAGTGTTCGAGGGATTGGCGAGCTGTGAAGCTGATGGCATTTATTGGGCTGGGCAATTTTGCATTGCAGTCGAGAAATTTTGAAAATTTAGGAGATTGGGGTGCCTCAAGGATTTGATCGGGGTGGACGTTCTCGATGGTCTAATTCTTAAATTCTTGAGGGTGAGTCACCAAGACTGATGTCCGACGAATTCGGTGTCGATGGATGTGGCATACGGAAGTTTGACAACCCAGTCATGGTCGATGACTCCACGATGAGTTCACAAAAATCTTAATCATAAGTTGAGATGTATCAACACGTTCTGTAAGGATATAAGGAAAGTTCATGAAAATAGCGATCGCCAGAGAGATTGAAGTGGGGGAACGTCGAGTTGCCCTAATTCCAGACACAGTCGCCCGACTCGCTAAACAGGGTTTGAGTATTTCAGTCGAAGCTGGGGCAGGTGAGAGGACGTATTTCTCCGATGCTGCCTATGAAGAAGTTGGAGCCGAAGTCGTTTCAGATGCGGCTCAACTGTGGGGCAATGCAGACATTCTTCTCAAGGTTGCTCCACCGCAAGAGCGAGAAAACGGACAGCTAGAAATTGATATGCTTCGTCCGGGCTCGATGCTGATTGGTTTTCTCAATCCGCTGGGAAATCCTGAACTGGTTCAAAAGCTGGCGGAGCGAAATATCACTGCATTCAGCATTGAAATGGTTCCCCGATCCTCCCGCGCTCAGAGCATGGATGCTCTGTCGTCTCAAGCATCGCTCGCCGGATACAAGGCAACCCTAATTGCGGCTGCGACTCTGCCCAAGTTTTTTCCGATGTTGACCACTGCGGCGGGCACCATTCGCCCCGCCAAAGTATTTATCATGGGTGCTGGAGTGGCTGGTTTACAGGCGATCGCCACGGCTCGTCGTTTGGGTGCGGTCGTCGAAGCTTTTGATATTCGTCCAGCCGTTAAGGAAGAAGTGCAAAGCTTGGGCGCAAAGTTTGTTGATGTCACGCTTGATGAAGATACGGTTGCAGAAGGGGGCTACGCCAAAGATGTTTCAGAAGCCGCTAAGCAGCGATCGCGCGAAGTGGTCACTGAACATATCAAGCAAGCAGATGTAGTCATTACGACCGCTCAGGTGCCCGGCAAGAAAGCGCCTCTTTTGGTCACTGAGGAAATGGTGGCTCAAATGCGACCGGGTTCCGTAATTGTGGACTTAGCCGCTGAACAGGGCGGCAATTGCGCGTTTACCGAACCTGGAAAAGATGTGGTTCATCACGGTGTCACCATCATTGGGCCAATCAATTTGCCTTCGTCGATGCCGGTTCATTCCAGCCAGATGTACTCAAAAAATCTACAAACTGTCGTACAGCATCTCGTCAAAGACGGAGAACTTCAGCTCAATTTTGACGATGACATCACCAGTGCAGCATGCGTGACGCACAACGGAGAAATCCGCAACGCACGCGTTTTAGCGGCTCTAGAAGCGATGGGATTAGCGGTGAATGCTTAAGCGGTAGGGACGAGATGTCGGGGGTTCGCGTGTATATAACGTATCAATAGAAATGACTCTGTACAGGCAAACAGCCGTTTGCCCCTATTCAACCGCCGAGGCATTAAACTCTAACCCCTGACCTGTTTAGCTTTTGCCGATTTTTTACGGTATCTCAAGAACGAACGTCAACTCCAAGGAGAATTTATCACCATGGCAGCAGGACTGCTTGCAGGTTTAGTTGTATTTGTACTTGCGTCATTCGTGGGCTTTGAAGTGATTAACAAAGTTCCTCCGACGTTACATACTCCACTCATGTCTGGAGCGAACGCCATCTCAGGAATTGCGCTCATCGGAGCTCTCTTGGTGGCAGGCCCCCAAGACTGGAATCTCACGATCATTCTCGGTTTGATTGCTGTCATTTTGGCAACCATCAACGTGGTAGGTGGATTCCTGGTGACCGACCGGATGCTGCAAATGTTTAAGAAGAAGGAGGTTAAGGCATGAGCACCTATTTACCTACAGGAATTGAACTTGCTTACCTCGTCGCTGCCTCTTTGTTTATTGTCGGTCTAAAAAAATTGGGTTCTCCGGCATCAGCCCGTCAAGGAAATATCGTGGCTGCGGTTGGCATGCTGATTGCAGTGGTCGCAACGCTGCTGAACCAGTCGGTATTGAACTACCAAATGATTCTAATTGGCATCATTGTTGGGGCGCTGATTGGGGCGATCGCTGCTCAGAAAGTTGCCATGACAGCAATGCCCCAGTTGGTGGGTGTTTTCAACGGCTTGGGGGGTGCAGCATCCGCCCTCGTGGCTGTTGCCGAATTTTGGCGCATGCTAGAAGCAGGTATTGTAACCTGGGACGCTACTCTAGTCGCTATTTTGGGTGTTTTGATTGGCGGGGTGACTCTGACCGGCAGCTTCATCGCGTTTGCTAAGCTGCAAGGTTTGATTACAGGTTCTCCACTGACCTTCCCGCTCCAGCAACCCATTAATTTTGCATTGCTGACAGGGTTTTTAGTGGGCGGTGGTTATTTACTTTTCTCTCCCGATAATCCGGCTCTGTTTCTCGGGTTAGTCGGTGTTTCTTTGGTGTTAGGTATTTTGTTTGTCATTCCCATCGGTGGAGCAGATATGCCCGTCGTGGTTTCGCTGCTGAACTCGTATTCAGGGTTAGCCGCTAGCGCAGCAGGCTTTATCTTGATGAACAACATGCTAATCATTGCGGGGGCGCTAGTGGGCGCGTCGGGCATTATTCTCACCCAGATTATGTGTAAGGCAATGAACCGCTCTCTTCCTAGCGTGCTATTTAGTGCGTTTGGCACCGGCGGTGGCTCATCAACCGGAAGCGCAGGCTCGGGAGCACAGGGTGACAAAGTCGTACGTACGTTGGAAGCTGAAGAAGGCGCGATGATGCTGGGCTACGCTCGCTCTGTCGTCATCGTTCCAGGGTATGGCATGGCAGTTGCCCAAGCTCAGCACACTATTCGAGAACTCGTCGACCAGTTAGATCGACTGGGAGTGGAAGTCCGATATGCGATTCACCCCGTCGCGGGACGGATGCCCGGACACATGAATGTATTGTTGGCAGAAGCCAATGTGCCTTACACTCAGCTCTATGATATGGATGACATTAATCCGGAGTTTGACCGAACAGATGTAGCTCTTGTGATTGGTGCAAATGATGTCGTGAATCCTGCTGCACGCGACAGCGAGGGCAGTCCGATTTATGGAATGCCGATTCTTGAAGTGGATAAGGCTCAGCATACGATTGTCATCAAGCGAGGCATGAGCACTGGGTTTGCAGGCATTGAAAACGAATTGTTTTATAAAGACAAAACGATGATGATGTTTGGCAGCGCAAAAGATGTCATCTCCAAGCTCTTAGCTGAAGTGAAGCAGCTTTAGACCGACGTTACGTAAGCCTGACGCTCTTGTGCTAGCACATCGAGCGTAAGCGGGCAGCAGAATTCCTTTCTGAAGATTATTCACAAAGGATTCGGGATGGCTAATATCTATGGACGGGTGGGCAGTTGCCCACCTTTTTTGTGGACATTATAGTCCTACGGACTCAGGTTTGTGTGGTGAGCCCCCGCGCCGCGGGGCTCACCACACGTTTAACGTCCTAATGCGAGCGCGTACGGCTATAACTGGACGAATAAGGGCGTGTTTGCTGACTCCAGCGAAGATATCTACATCTTTTGCCGTTGCGAAAAGGTGTTGTAAGCGGTGAAGGCGATCGCAATCAGACAAAAAGAAAACACCGTCGTCAGCGTCCCCAGCGCATATAGGGCAGGCGATGTGACATTAGTGGTCATCCCGAAGATTTCGAGGGGGAGAGTGTTGTCTTGCCCTGACACCAATGACGTGCGCGTAAACTCATCATATGACAAAGTAAAGCCCAAAATACCCACGCCAATTAATGCAGGCAGAATCAGGGGAAAGACAATTTCCCAAAACGTCTTGACATCACCTGCACCTAAATCTCGGGAAGCTTCTTCATACGAGGGGTCAAATCGATTGAAGACCCCGATCATAATTAGAAATGCAAACGGCACTGTCCATGTCATGTGGGCTCCAAGCCCTGACGAAAACCAGTTGGTCTGAATGCCTAACACCTGAAACGTAACCCCAATCCCTAGAGATATCAAGAGGCTTGGCACAATCAGACTGGCAATCGTCAAATAGAAAATAATGCTTGATCCCTTAAAGCGGTTGCGAAACGCCAAACCCGCCAGCACGCTGACCATGATTGATAGCAGGGTGACCACTAACCCTAGAATGAGCGATCGCTGAAAGGCATCTACAAAATTTCCGACTCGCTGTTCTTGAAATACTTGCCCTAGCCAATAAAAGCTAAATCCCCGCATCGGAAAGGTGAGATTTCCTTCGGGGCCTTGCAACGACAAGACGAAAATTCCGATCATCGGCCCGTAGAGGAACAAGACAAATAGCCCAAAGAAGGCGGCAAGGAAATAGAAGGAGAGGGGTTTCTTTCTCATGGTTTACGAGTTGAGATTTAAGGCTTGATACAAAATTCTAGATTGATAATCAACGTACTCTCCCGTGAATTCACTATCTGTATCGTTAATGGCTACTTTTTTGACCGCGCTTTGAGCTGTCTTGACTCAATCTTTGCTTGTATAGTCCTACGGGCTTACCACACGTTCAACGTCCTAACGTGTGAGCGTAAAGCTATATAACCGCACGCGCTCGCGCCAGGGCATTACGCTAAACACATACATCGCTCAACTTGTTAATGCGATCGCCCAACATGCCAAAACAGCAGCGAACATCTTAAAACAGCGGCGAACATCGTAATGCGATCGCTCAACTTGTTAATGTAACGCTCAACTTATTAATGCGATCGCCCACGGGGGCTCTACACACAAACCTGAGTCTGTAAGACTTATAATCATCGCCCGGCGCGATCAAGCATGTAATCTCAACGCGACAGATTAGTGTCGCTGGTGATGAGCGTCAGTCGTCAGATTTGGATGAGAGGCGATCGCGCACAACTAGCCCGACAAAAACGGCAATCGTTAGTGCAAGCGATATTCCGGCGATCGCCAGTAGCTGAACCCAGCC
>DBGGTD010000412.1:0-3144 GCA_051162585.1 Elainellaceae cyanobacterium | reverse complement strand
GCCCTGCACCTGCCGCCCTTCAAAAAGAGAATAGTCTACGTTCGAATGGTGCGTATTGGCACTGAGGGTATGGGGTTTATTGGGATCAAACAGCACCAAGTCGGCATCGCTGCCAATGGCAATCGTGCCTTTGCGGGGGAAGAGCCCAAACATTCTAGCGGGGGCTGTCGAGGTCAACTGCACAAAGCGATTCAGTGAAATCTTGCCGCCCACGACCCCACCGTCATAGAGCAGGGGTATGCGAAACTCAACGCCCGGTGCCCCGTTGGGAATTTTAGAGAAATCATCCTTACCGTGCTGCTTGGACTTAAGAATACCCATCAGGTTTTCGTTGAAGCAGAAGGGGCAGTGGTCGGTGGAGACAATCTGCAGGTCATCGAACTTCAAGCCGCGCCAGAGAGCATGTTGGCAGGTGTGATCGCGCAGCGGTGGGGTCATCACATACTTGGCGCTCTCAAAGCCGGGGCGATCGTATTCGTCGTGGGTGAGAAACAGGTAATGAGGACAGGTTTCAGCAAAGGCATGAATGCCGCGATCGCGCGCTTCGACGACCGCATCCAGCGCTTCTATAGCTGATAAATGCACCATATACACCGGGATTTCAGCCAGTTCTGCCAGTCGAATCACCCGATGGGTTGCTTCACCCTCTAAGATGCTGGGGCGAGTCAGCATGTGGTGTTTGGGCGAGGTGTTGCCCTGTTCTAAGGCTTCTTCGATCAGCACCTGAATGACGCTGCCGTTCTCGGCATGCAGATTCACCATGCCACCGTGAGCACCCACCTTGCGCATGGTCTTAAAGATGGCGGCATCATCTACCATCAGCACCCCCGGATACGCCATGTAGAGCTTGAAGCTGGACACGCCTTCATGATTAATTAAATCGGGCAGTTCGGCTAAGGCATCGGACGTCACATCTGTGAGAATGACGTGAAAGCCATAATCAATCGAGCACTGGGGTTCAGCCGCTGCTAGCCGACGATCGAGGGCTTGCTTGGGGCTGTCTCCTTTGAACTGTTGGGCAAAATCGATAATCGTGGTGGTGCCGCCAAAGGCTGCTGATTGGGTGCCGCTCTCAAACGTGTCGCACGTCTCAACGCCTCCGCCCATTGGCGTTTCCATATGCACATGCACATCCACGCCGCCCGGCATCACCATCAGCCCTGATGCATCATACTGCTCAGCCGGAGCCGCATCTAATCGCCTGCCAATCACCTCAATCCGTCCGTCTTTGATCAAAATGTCGGCTATATAGTCGTCAACTGCCGTAACGATGCGCCCGCCTTTGATGAGGACTTCAGACATAATTAGTTACCACCCGCCTTATACGCTGCCCATCCACCCAGATGAGAAATATCAGGCCAGCCATGCTGCTCAACTAGCTCTTGAGGATAAAGCATGGCGATCGCCGTTTCGCCGTTTTCTAGTGCGACATCAGCCGGATACATATTAGGCGGTTCGGTCGAGACAAGGTGTTCATACTGATCAGATGTCAGCTCATAGAGTTCTCCTGGAATGGCAACCCCCCCGGTTGAAACTTCATAAATGCCGGGATGCCAACCGTCTGCAACGGCGTGGAGCCGATAGTTGGGAGCCGTCTTCGCGTCTCGAACAAACGTCGCAGACTGAAGATTTTTGTGGTCAGGTTGACCCCGCAGTGCCGAACCACAGATAAATACTCGTGTCATGCTGGTGCAATCTGAATTTCAATAAGAGTTTATTGTGGCATGACAGTGGCACGACAAACGATGCATATATTCCTATGGACTCAGGTTTGTGTGTAGACCCCGCGCGGCGCGCGGGGTCTACACACGTTCAGCGTCCTAACGTGAGAGCGTAAAAGCTATACATTCTTGTTCAGAAGTTCTGGCGGTTATAGACGCTTTGCGGTTTCTCGCAGAGTAGCTCACAACTACACAAACAAAGAAAATTGATGGACGTGGGCAGGCAATGCGGCGAGGTTATTTTTGATAGATCAATCCACTTCAATAGGGAAGTGTAGCTAGAAATACAATCTCTGTTCCCAGAAACCTTAGTAATAGTGAAGAAATAAAGATCTTCCGTAAGTGGTGTTTACACCCGCCCCATCCTATGACGCAGTTCCCAATTTCAACCTCAACTACAGGAGCGATCGCATCCCAAACCTTTGAGGCGAGTGGCGATGCGTCTACTGGTACGTCCATCACCACGGCCAATGTGTCCCTCCGGTCTGTCACGAAAAAATATGGCTCATTTGTCGCAGTTGAAAACATCACGCTCGAAATCCCGTCAGGGTCGTATTGCTGCTTGCTAGGACCTAGCGGCTGCGGAAAAACGACAACGATGCGTATGATCGCTGGACATGAGGAAATTACGCAAGGTGAGATTTACATTGGCGATCGCCTAGTCAACAATTTTGCTCCAGCGAAGCGCAGCACCTCAATGATGTTTCAAAACTATGCGCTGTTTCCTCACAAAACAGTGTGGCAGAACGTAGAATTTGGCATGCGGATGCGGGGAGTTCCCAAGTCAGAACGGCACCAGCGCGTCGATGAAATGCTTGAGATCGTCGGATTAGGGCGATTTGCTCACCGCAAACCTGCTCAGCTCAGCGGCGGGCAGCAGCAGCGCGTTGCATTGGCGAGGGCGCTCGTCACCCGCCCCCAAGTCTTGCTGTTGGATGAGCCCCTCAGCGCCCTAGATGAAAATCTGCGCGTCAAAACCCGAGGCGAATTGCGCAAGCTCCAGCAGCAGTTTGGCATGACCTTTATCCAAGTGACTCACAACCACGACGAAGCCTATTCCCTCGCAGATATGGTTGTGGTGATGGATCATGGACGCATTGATCAGGTCGGCACGCCCCAAGACATTTTTGCTAAGCCGATATCCCAGTTTGTCGCCAACTTCACGGCGGATAACAACATTTTCGTCGGCAAGGTTACTCGCGCCGTTGAAGACAATCCAGGCTACTCGGTGCAGCTTGACGTGGATGGACTCGGCGCAATTGTCTGCAAGGGAGACTATGCCCAAGTTGGAGCCGAGGCGGCATGTTCGGTGCGAGCCGATCGCATCTATCTCGATACAAACCCACACCAAAATCCACAACTGGCAGCCACCAATCAGTTTGCAGCCCGCATTAGAGCCGTCGAATTTACTGGGTATGTTACC
>DBGGTD010000411.1:0-6152 GCA_051162585.1 Elainellaceae cyanobacterium | reverse complement strand
TAGGCGAGCAAGGTTTGCATTCCTTCCTCAACCGCAACTTCCTTAATCCGCTCAGTGGGTGCGCCCTCGGTAATCAGAGTCTGCAAATTCTCTGTAACGCGCATCACTTCGTATACACCACAGCGCCCTTTATATCCAACGCCGCTGCACTTGGGACACAACGTACCCTGTGCCTTTTCGGCCTGAATTTCCTCGGCAACAAGTGAATGGGCTCGATAAAACGTCAGGTCAGATTCTCTCGTTGACGAAAGCCCAAACCTGGCGAGGTCTTCCGGTGAGGGAGTGTAAGGAATTTTGCATTGATCACAAACCCGGCGCATGAGTCGCTGAGCCAATACGCCGATCAGCGAACTAGATACCATAAATGACTCAATACCCATTTCTTCTAGACGAGCGATCGCACTGGCCGCATCATTTGTATGAAGAGTCGTCAAAACCAGGTGCCCTGTCAGAGCTGCTTCAATTGCGGTTTTCGCAGTTTCTCGATCTCGTGTCTCACCTACTAGAATCACGTCTGGATCTTGTCTCAAGAATGCTCTCAAAATCGAGGCGAAGTCTAGACCCTTTTCACGAATTACCTGAACCTGCGTAATTCCTGGTAATGAATATTCGATCGGGTCTTCCGCTGTACTGATGTTGACTCCAGGGCTGTTGCGCTCAGCTAGTGCTGAATACAACGTCGTCGTCTTACCTGATCCGGTTGGTCCTGTGACCAAAATCAGTCCAAACGGACGCATAACCATATCGGTGACAATTTTTAGTGTCTCAGGCTCAGTAATTAGTTTGTCTAAGCCTAGCTGAGTTGCAGAGTTGTCTAAGATTCGTAAACAAACCTTTTCACCATATCTGCTTGGCAGGGTATTGACTCGAAAGTCAACTTTCCGACCATCAAAAATCCGTCGAATACGGCCATCTTGAGGTAATCGTCGTTCAGCGATATCGAGGCTAGCAATAATCTTGAAGCGCGCCGTCACGGCTGGGATGATCTTCTTAGGTAACTGATCAAAGGCCTCCCTCAAAACGCCATCCTTTCTAAACCGAATTCTTAGATACTCTTCCTGAGGCTCTACATGTATATCCGATACTCCTTCCTGCAGAGCTTTAACTAGGATCTTGTTAACCAGTGCAATGACTGGCGCGGCTTCTGCATCTTGGAGGGCAGCACCCAGATCTGCTTCCGCATCATCTACCGCTTCTTCTAAATCGAGGTAACTTAGCTCTTCAATGTCAGCCTTGACATCGACTTTAGATTGGAATTCAAGCTGTTTTTCTCGCTCAACTTTTTCATCAAGATATTGGGAAATAAGGCGCTGATAATCTTCAGACGTGATTACCATACGCCGCAACGCTAGACCTTGAGGTCTAAGAATACGATTCAAATCATCTTGAGCAGCCAGATCGTCAGGATTGACCATTGCAACTAGAACCGATGGCGGATCAGTTTCAGTTCGGGATAACGGCAACAACCGATAGCGGCGACACGTGTCAACCGGAATCAACGTATCGATTAGCTGGCCAAGCTGATTAGATGGTATTTGGTCAAGTTCCGGGTCGAGAGATTCAACTCCGTAAAGAATCTTAAGCTCAAATAGCTGTTGCTTCTTATATTGACGCAGCAAATCGGGGGGAAGTTGGTGTCCCGTCAATGTTTCTAGAACATCAATCAGAGGACGACCCGACTTGCGGCTCTCAACCAATGCCTGTTGCATTTGGTCGTTATCGACATACCCCGCTTGGATAAGCTTGTTACCAAACGGAGAGAAATTATGTTGAACGACTAGCGCACGTCGCTGAGACGAAGAGTTAGCCATAGCTGATGCAGTAAAGTACCTCTAGAAAGTATTCCCAAAATCCGCTTCTAAGCTTACAAAAGCTACTTAAGAAATCAGTAGATAAACGGTTTAACTTGGGATGGTTCACACACTAAGAACATTTAAGGGAAAGCATTCTTGAGAAGACCTAAATTTAGACCGCCAAAAGCGGCTTTGCCTTAAATTTGCCTGAAGAAGCATGACAACTTGTTCTTGACTATAGCTCTTCTGCGGAAAACTAGTGCAAGCGAATACACATCAAAACGCTTCGACAAGATTCTGGCGCTAGCTTAGTATATGAGCCAATGTTCGAATGCATAACATAAAGTCATGCTATTACAAAGCAATGCTTAGACATCTTTATCAATTCAATATATCCGGCTGTGTGCAACACGGGCGATCGCGTCTGAAGTCATCGTGCTGTCGTGAATCCGCGTATTCTTACGATGTCTAAGTCTTGAAGCAACTGATTAGCTGATTAGAATAATAAGCCCGTAATCTAGGTAGTCCAATTGCTATGGCTTCAATGCAGGGTAGACTTACATTGGCATTGGCATATGGAGGACATATGAATCTAAATTCATTTTTACAGAGATTTTCGGGCAACGCCCTCCGGCAGCTGAATTAGTAACAGAACAGAGCCTTCATGCTGCATCTAGAGAAATATAAAGTAATTGAACTTAGTTTTTTCACGCATGAATTCGCCCAATCGCTAAAATTATTAACAAGCGGTTGCTCAGGCCGTTTTCTATTGTGATTGGGGTGAATCGCAGCTAGGTGTCACAGCCTAGTCCTAACGCCTAGATTTTATAAAATAGCTGATGTAAGCTGCACTCTTTTGGTTTTCTAGGCACAGATCGTTAAAATAGCAATTCTTGGAATGGAAACTGATACACGATGATTGACGAAGAAAAGCATCTAGATGATAACCAGCCAAACATAGCGGGTGATTCAGAATCCTCAGCACCTCATGGTGAGGGTCAAATTGATGCAGAGTCAACAGTCCAGAATAAAAATGCATCAGATGATTCTGGTGATGAAATGACCTTGGACCAAGTCAGCTTGGAGGATTTGCAAGATAATGAAGCAGTTGAAGATCCCGCTGAACGCCTTCGGACTGCTGAAGAAGCAAAAGCCGCACATCAAAAAGCTGCAACAGATTTAGCATCAATCAAAGAGTTAGGTCAGGAAATTGAGACATTGAGAGCTCAACTGGAAGACCGGACGAGTCAATACGTTCGGATTGCCGCAGATTTTGATAATTTTCGAAAGCGTACCCAAAAGGAACGCGAGGAAATGGAAGATCAAGTCAAATGCTCTACAATCGTCGAGCTTTTGCCTGTCGTCGATAACTTTGAGCGGGCGCGATCGCAAATCAAGCCTCAGACTGATGCAGAAATGAACATTCATAAAAGTTATCAGAGTGTTTACAAGCAATTAGTCGAATGCCTAAAACGAATTGGTGTAGCGCCTATGCGTGCAGAAGGGCAGGAATTTGATCCGAATTTGCATGAAGCTGTTTTACGTGAACATACTGAGGAACATCCAGAAGGAACAGTAATTGAAGAACTCGTTCGAGGTTATCTTTTGGGTGAACGAGTTTTAAGGCACGCAATGGTAAAAGTTGCAGCAGCCCCAGAGCCGGTGACAACTTCTGGAGAAGGCGATCAAAGCAACTCATAACCTCGCATGTGGTTTCAACGGCAATTGGAATAGGGTGGGGTGATTTATAAAGATGTGTCAGATTTTTTTGCTGATGAAGTCTAGCCAAATTTTTTCGACCTTAGGGATGCCGTTAATAGTGAAACTGAGTTAATTTAGTTTGGACTGATAGGATTTCCAAGAAATTGCGGAATACTTGCTAAAGGTGGATTTACTTTTTTATTAAATCCGTCTGTTGCATCCTACTCGTCTTGACCGCATTCAAGGCTGTTAGATATGGGGAAAGTTATTGGTATCGATTTGGGCACAACAAACAGTTGTGTTTCTGTATTGGAGGGGGGGCAACCTATCGTCATCTCCAATACTGAAGGAGGGCGAACAACGCCAAGTATTGTAGGTTTTGGAAAATCTGGAGAACGACTGGTTGGACAGCTCGCTAAGCGACAAGCTGTTACAAATGCTGAGAACACAATTTACAGCATTAAGCGATTTATTGGTCGTCGATGGGACGATACGGTCGAGGAAAGAGGCCGCGTTCCGTATTCGTGTATTCGGGGCAAAGACGATACGGTTGATGTTCAAGTCCGTGGACGCGCTTACACGCCTCAAGAGATCTCAGCTATGATTTTGCAGAAGCTCAAGCAAGATGCTGAGAGTTATTTGGGTGAGTCTGTAACCGAAGTCGTCATTACTGTTCCAGCCTACTTTACTAATGCTCAACGCCAGGCCACTGAAGATGCAGGGGTTATAGCAGGTCTAGAAGTTAAGCGCATCATTAATGAACCTACAGCCGCCGCTTTATCATATGGGCTTGATAAGCAAGACCAGGATCAGACTGTGCTTGTTTTTGATCTTGGCGGAGGAACATTTGATGTGTCTGTCTTGCAGCTAGGAGATGGCGTTTTCGAAGTCAAAGCAACTTCAGGAAATAATCACTTGGGGGGAGATGATTTTGATAACGCCCTAGTTTGTTGGATGATTGATAAATTCAGGGAGCAGGAAGGCATAGATTTGTCAACCGATAAAATGGCGCTTCAGCGCCTCCGAGAGGCTGGAGAAAAAGCGAAAATTGAGCTCTCTAGTATGTTGACTACGACCATGAACTTGCCGTTTATTACCGCGGATGATTCAGGGCCGAAGCATCTGGAAATGGAGTTAAGTCGTGCCAAATTTGAGGAATTGAGTGAGCATTTGATTCAAGCGACGATTGAACCAGTCACTCAGGCCCTGAAGGATTGTGATCTTACTGCTGATGATATCGATCGAATTATTTTGGTTGGAGGATCGACTAGGATTCCTGCTGTGCAGAAGGCTATTAGTAACCACTTTGGGGGAAAAGCTCCCGATCGCTCAGTAAATCCAGATGAGGCAGTTGCGTTAGGAGCTGCAATCCAAGGGGGGGTACTTGGAGGCGAAGTTAAAGATTTGCTGTTGCTTGATGTTACACCTCTATCCCTAGGGATCGAGACATTGGGAGAAGTGTTCACTAAGATAATTGAGCGGAATACGACCATTCCGACTAGTAAAACTCAAACCTTTTCAACGGCCACAGATGGTCAGACATCTGTAGAGATTCATGCCTTACAAGGCGAACGCGCGATGGCGAAAGACAATAAGAGTCTCGGTAAATTCCAGCTAGCTGGAATTCCACCAGCCCCCAGGGGAGTCCCTCAAATTGAAGTTTCGTTTGAAATTGATGCGAACGGCATTCTACAAGTGGCAGCCCGGGACAAAGGAACTGGTCGAGAACAAAGTATTCAAATTAAAAACACGGGCGGTTTGAGTGATCCTGAAATTGAGCGCATGCGCCAGGAAGCTGAGCTCTATGCTGAGGAAGATCTTCGGCGCAAACAGCTAGTTGAACTTAGAAATCAGGCTGACGGCTTATTGTATAGCTATGAATCGACTTTAAGAGATAATGGTGAATTTA
Organism: Elainellaceae cyanobacterium; assembly: GCA_051162585.1. Taxonomy (GTDB): domain Bacteria; phylum Cyanobacteriota; class Cyanobacteriia; order CAZCXK01; family CAZCXK01; genus DBGGTD01. Next base: position 749 of record DBGGTD010000411.1, on the reverse strand, counting down.
TTCCAGAAGAACTGAAATCTCAGGCACGCGATCGATTTACGGAATTACGGTCGGCAATGAGCGATCGTAATATCAGTGTCGAAGATATGCGGCAGTGTTTAGATGCTCTCCAAGCAATTTTGTTTACCATCGGGGCATCGCTTTATCAACAAGCAGACCAAGATAGTGATGAATACGCCGCTTCTTCTGATGACATGCAAACCTCCGATTTCAACGGACAAACCGATTCTTCGCCACAAAGTGATAACTTTGACGATGATTATGGCGGATATGATAATGATGACACGATAACTGCTCCCTATGAGCCAGTCGATTAGTTTAGGATATAGGGCAGGGGCTGTGTGTCTCTAGCCTGTATTACGTTAATATTTTGCCTGTCCCTTCTATCCTCTATTAACAGCGCTATATGGCTCGTGATTACTATGAAATCCTTGGTGTCTCCCGTGACACAGACAAAGAAGAGATTAAACGTGCATATCGGAGATTAGCACGTAAGTATCATCCAGATGTCAATAAGGAAGAGGGAGCCGAGGAGCGTTTCAAAGAAATCAATCGCGCTTATGAAGTGCTTTCGGAGCCGGAAACTCGTGCTCGATATGATCGCTTTGGTGAAGCAGGAGTAGGTTCTGCTGCCGGTGCGGGTTTTCAAGACTTTAGCGATTTGGGTGGGTTTGCTGATATTTTTGAGAGCTTCTTTAGTGGTTTTTCAGGAATGGGGCAGACTGCACGGCGTCGTAGCGGACCAGTTC
>DBGGTD010000410.1:0-5957 GCA_051162585.1 Elainellaceae cyanobacterium | reverse complement strand
CCCTACGTGTTAGCAGGCATGTTTTTTATTGCAGTCTTGCAAGGCATTTTGACGCTATATCAGCTCCGCTATTTGCGAAACCTGCGAATTAAGCTGTCGGTCGGGATGTTGAGCCGATTTGTCTGGCATGTATTGCGTTTACCAGTGAGCTTCTACGCGCAGCGGTTTGCAGGTGAAATTAGTAGCCGCGTTCGCTTAAATAATGATGTCTCTGATGTGTTGTCAGGTCGCCTGACCATCACGGTAATTAGTACGGTGATGGCGGTGTTTTATGCGATCGCCATGTTCTACTACGACGTGGTGCTGACTCTGATTGTCGTCGCTCTGGCACTGATTAACGTGTTTGTGTTGCAGTGGGTATCGCGTCGACGAGTCGATGCCAACCTAAGACTTGCACAGGAGTACGGCAAAGTCTCTGGAGTGGCGATCGCTGGACTGCAAGGTATGGAAACCTTAAAAGCATCAGGCGTTGAGTCTGACTTTTTTGCTCGATGGGCAGGATATTACACCAAAGCCGTTAATGCTCAGCAAGAACTGGGGGTGATCAACCGAGTGATTGGTGTGTTGCCGTCATTTTTAACGGCGCTAACCACCCTGGCATTACTGGTGATCGGCGGATTGCGAGTGCTCAATGGTAGCCTAACGATTGGGATGCTGGTTGCATTTCAGCTTCTCATGCAAAGCTTTCAACAGCCCGTCAATAACCTAGTGCGGTTTGGAAGTATTCTGCAAACATTGCAGGGCAGTTTGCGCCGCTTAGATGACGTCTTAGGCAACGACATCGATTCGCAGCTAGAGCGAAACGCGGATTCAGAGCATAGGCAAGACAACCGCTTACCGCAGCATGCGTCTGCTATAAACCCTTCTGTAAACTCTGCCGAAGCATCCTCCCCATTCCAAGCGTCAAGCCCTCGACTTCAAGGATATGTTGATCTCAAACAGATTACCTTTGGCTATAGTCCTCTGGAAGCACCACTAGTTGAAGATTTTAGCCTGTCAATCAAGCCCGGACAGCGCGTTGCGTTGGTGGGTGGGAGCGGGTCAGGAAAATCGACTCTCGCCAAAGTGGTGGCAGGGCTATATAAACCTTGGTCAGGGGATATTCTGTTTGACGGAATTCCTAGAGCAGACATTCCTCGGTCGGTGTTGACCAACTCCATCTCCGTGGTTGAACAAGATATTTTGCTGTTTGCAGGCACAGTGCGCGAAAACTTAACCCTCTGGGATACCACTGTGCCCGATGCGGCATTGCGACGGGCTTGCCAAGACGCCAATATTGACGAAGTTATTTTGTCGATTCCGGGGGGCTATGATGCCCAACTGTTAGAAGGAGCGGTAAATCTGAGCGGCGGGCAGCGGCAGCGTCTCGAAATCGCTAGGGCACTGGTCAATAATCCGTCGATTTTGATCATGGATGAGGCCACGAGCGCGTTGGACACTGAAAGCGAAAAAATGATAGACCAGCAGCTTCGTCAGCGAGGCTGTACATGCTTGATTGTGGCACATCGGCTCAGCACCATTCGAGACTGTGATGAAATCATTGTCTTAGAGCGAGGAAAGGTGGTCCAGCGAGGCACCCATGAAACACTCTGGAACAAAGATGGCCACTATGCTCGACTCATTCGCAGCGAAGGGGGAGCGCTGTCAGCATAGGCGTATTACTGTCACAGGGTAGAGGTCATTGCCCTGCGAGTTTCCGTAAAGTGTAGCTATTATGCTGTTGATGCGCATTGGTTAAAAAAGTTATGGGTAGTCAGAATAATGCAGAGGTGTTAGCTCGCCAGATAGTCGAGGCGATCGCCACCACATTTCACTTGAGTCCTGCTGCGACCCAAGACATCTCTAATGCAATTCAATCGACCGTAAAGACGGCAACTAAGCTCGGAGAAGATGCAAGGGTTGCAGCTCAACGCTTTGCTGAGCAAAGCACAGAAACATTAGGTGGTATAGTTGACCCAATTGCCAAAAATCCGGTGGTGCGCCTTGCCTCTAAAATTCCTGGCATCAACTGGCTGATGGTGCCCCTCGGGCAAGTGGACCAAGAAACGGCTCAGCGCGAACTTGAACAACTTCGCCAAGACTATCCCTTTGAAACATCCGAGCAGATTGCCAACCGGCTTATTGTCCAAACCTCTCTTCGAGCAGGCAGCATCGGACTTCTGACTAATATCATTCCGCCATTAGCGATCGCCCTCTTTGCGGTAGACATTGCTGCCGTCACGACTCTGCAAGCTGAAATGGTCTATCGCATTGCTGGAGCCTATGGGTTTTCGCTGCAAGATCCGGCGCGTCGAGGGGAGGTGCTAGCTATTTTCGGTCTGTCAGTTGGGGGATCTGGAGCCTTAAAGACAGGGCTTGGAATCATTGAGCTAATTCCAGGTATTGGAGCACTTGTCGGCGCAACGAGCAACGCTGCGCTGATTTATACGCTGGGTTATGTGGCTAGTCAGTTTTATGAAGCGAAGCGCGCCGAACTGCTAGATGTATCAATAGGTCGGCCTAGTTAGATACAGGATGGTGGTGGGTGGTTCAGGAGGCTGGCGGTTATAGACGCTTGCGGCTTCTCGAAGAGTAAACCGCGCCTAGATAAGCAAAGTCGGCCTGCGCCGACTGATTTCTCAACCCGCGCAGGCGGGTCCAGTGTAGCCGCAGTCATTCTTCGAGAAGCCGCTACAAAACTCTCGATGCGGGTAGCTTGAGCACAGTCGAAACAGGGTTGATGGATACGTCATTTGGGCAGATTCCTTATCTTGCCGCCCTCCGCCTTCTGCCTTTTGCCTTTTGCCTTCCACCCTATCAGTCTGACTCCTGGATACTTCTGGAGAGCAAATAAGAGTTATAGAGATTTTGAAACACGATATAAAACATGGGGCCAAGAGCAACAAACGGGCTTAAGAAAGTTAGGCATAACCAGACTGAAAACACGGTATTTTTATGGCCTAATGATTGGCTAACCTCTCGACTGAGCCCATCCCGTTCTACCCAGTATCCGAGAGAAAAGTGAACCACGCACAAGGATAAAGCAATCAGCGATGACAATGCCACGACTTGCCATGATGCAGACAGCTCAGATGAAATAAAGTGAGCCGCTTTTGAGCTTGCCAGATATAAAATACACAACCAAATAAAAAAGGATAGGTGTTTGAACTGCCTGAGTCGAGCGGCGATCGCAGGCGCAATCCGTCTCAACAGTTGTGACACAACCAGCGGCAGTACCACAACTGCCAATGTTGATACCAAGATTTCGGCTGATGAGATTGAAATGGTCTGATCTGCAATTTTTGGCAGTAAAAATGGCATCAAGAGGGCGATCGCACAGTTGGTCACGACAACAGCCGATGTCACATATTCGACATCTCCCTTCAAAAAGCCAATGACGACGGGTGCCGCAGTTGCAGTAGGGGCGATCGCCGTCATAAACGCCACCAATGCCAGGTCAGAGTCAAAAAGGTTGAGCAGACAAAAGGATGAGCATGCCACCCCTATCATTAAGGCAAGTACAGATGCTGCACGGATATTCACCAGTGTTTTTAGCCCGAGTTGAACCTCGATAAAGGCGAAAAACAGCATCACCATGATTCCGTATCGGATCAAAAACGCATAGCGATAGCCTGATTGCACCAACACACCCAACACGATTGTCAGAAACAATAGCAGCGATCGCATGATTCCCCATTTCTGTCAAAAGAATGAACCTCTTTTTCTCTAACCCGATTACCTTAAAAAATTGGGCATCCGTTCAGATTAATCAAGAAGGCACGCTACACATGAAGGATGACAGGTCGAGTCAGTTAAAATTGTTCGGTCAGAACCAATCGCATTCGGTGAACTACGGATGGATGGGAACCGTTCAACTATTTCTAGATGAACCCGAATCGACGTGGCTGGACACAATCAATCGCAACTATCGACACCTCTATCAGCAGCAAGCGGCTCGCACCCAACAACACGCCTGGGCAGATAGCAGTCACGTGATGCGATCGCAGCTTCAGCGTCTTCTCAACGCCCGACCTGATAGTGCCGACTGGATGCTCATCTTTGAATATGAAATGCCCCGTGAGGGAGGTCGCCGCCCCGATCTTGTCATCTTGGGATCTGGGCAAATTTTGGTGATCGAATTTAAAGAAAAGACAAGTCCATCCGCCTCCGACCTCGACCAAACTGCAACCTATGCTCGTGATTTGGCAGAATATCACAGCGGTTCTCAGCAGCATCCGGTTCAAGCGATTCTGGTGCCTACACGACGAAACCGAGGCAGTGAAGTGCGTGATCAGGTGCAAATTCTCAACCCCCATGACATTGCCGATTATCTGAATGCCTTGCCAGAAAAGCCGTCTACCATTAATCCCCATGCTTGGGTCAATGCTGACTATGCACCGCTGCCGTCTGTCGTACAAGCTGCACAGCAAATTTTTAAGAATGAGCCATTGCCCAATATTCGACAGGCTCGAAGTGCCGGCATTCCAGACTTGCTAGAGTATCTCGACCGCTTGCTCACGACTGCTCACCGCAACCACGAACGGCATTTGGTCTTAATTACAGGAGTTCCAGGGTCAGGGAAAACTCTCGTTGGGCTTCAGGCTGTCTATCAAAATCCGTTTCAAGAGGCCGCTAAACAGGCCGTTTTCCTATCAGGAAATGGGCCTCTCATTCAGGTATTGCAGTATGCCCTAAAAAGTAAGGTCTTTGTGCAAGCAGTCCGCAACTTTTATCTACAGCATGAAGTTCGCCGTCAGACTGCGCCAGCCGAGCATCTGATCGTGTTTGATGAAGCTCAACGAGCCTGGGATCGCGATCGCATGACTGAGAAGTATGGCATCAGCAGCGCAGCGGGAGGGGCTATCTTGGCGATCGCAGACCGCATCCCCGAGTGGTGCATGGTGGTAGGACTGATTGGGGAGGGGCAAGAAATCCATGTGGGAGAAGAAGAAGGCATTGGCCAGTGGAATGATGGCCTCAAACAGTCAAAATCGGAATGGAACGTGCATTGTGCTCCTGACTATGCCGATACCTTTACAGCCGTTGCTTCGTCCAATCTAGACGTTAATCCGGTCTTCAATCTCACCCTATCTCTGCGGAGCCACCTCGCAAAAGACTTACAGACCTGGGTTGCTCACCTCCTTTCAGGAGAATTTGACCATGCGGCTCAACTCATGCCATCTCTCATCGAGGATGGGTTTGATGCCTATGTTACCCGTGATTTGGATGCCGCAAAAGCCTACTGTGGCGATCGCTATCGAGAGCAGTCTAGTAAGCGTTACGGACTGCTTGCCTCATCACGCGCCAAGAACCTGACTCAATATGGCATCCGTAACGACTATAAATCGACACAGCGGGTTAAAGTCGGGTCGTGGTACATCGATCCACCCTCGTCTTCCCTATCATGCTGTGCATTCAATGACGTTGTAACCGAATTTGGGTGCCAAGGACTAGAACTCGATTTTCCGATTGTCGGGTGGGGGGACGATCTGCTCTGGAATCATGAAAGGTGGATCAGCTCAGTGAGGCAGCGGAACGTACGGGATCCGCTGCGCCTCCGCCTTAATAGTTATCGGGTGCTGTTGACTCGGGGTCGCGATGGCATCATGGTGTTTGTTCCACCCGAGAGAAAGATGGATGTCATATACGACGTGTTACAGCAAGCTGGATTGCGATCGCTAGAGTCTTGCCAACAGTGATGTTTCATTCTTGGTAGGGGCACGGCATGCCATGCCCCTATATTTCGCGTATACATTGCCAGGTTGCTTAAGTCCTAACAACATTTACAGTTTAGAGGATGACTCGTCTTCCCACTAACAGGCCTGCTAATGCAATGAGCAAGCCAAGCGTGACTGACGGTTCTGGAACACTTTCTTCAACGAGTGGAGCCGTTGTTCTGAAAATAACGTAGTTGCGATTGCTATCAGAGTCGTCGCTGAGTGTATCATGCCAAACAAATTCGGCAGATGAGGATACCC
>DBGGTD010000409.1:0-3001 GCA_051162585.1 Elainellaceae cyanobacterium | reverse complement strand
CGCCATTGACTGTGGAGATTTTAATAATGCCTACGATGATCCGGCTGGGCATGGCTACTTTGCGAGCGATCCAGAGGGCAATTCGGGCTTAGTGTTTGACCATCTGTGGGAATGCCTGCGCATGGGACGCGTCCCGTTGGAAGACGGGCAGATACGAGTTCAAATTTTGAGCTATCGATACTGGGAGTGATACCAGTTCCCGATTTTGGAATTATGATTTTGGATGGGTAGGTGCAAGCGCTGATCCGACCTCTAGGGAGGATAGGTTCCCTCGACAGGACTCCAACCGTGTTCGACGCGTTGGAACAGCGGACACTTAATTGGGGCGCGAACCAGATCAACCCATTTGGGAGCGATCGCCCTCAATTTGTCGACCCATACGTTGGTTTCTTTCACCGCCGCAACAATGCCGACCACATTGGCGCCGACCTTCTCCATCAACTGCAATTCGGCGGAGATCGTTCCTCCGGTACTGATCACATCTTCAACGAGTAAGACGCGCTTACCGTCTAATCGTTCTAATAATTTTGGGTCGATATAGACGGTTTTCGGCTTGATGGGGCTGGTAATCGATCGCACGGGCACCGATAGCTCATCGTCATACCAAAATTTGCGGGAGTAGCCGAGGGGCACATAGCGATCGTGTCCCAGCTTTTTCGCTACCGACGATGCATAGACCATGCCGAGGGTGGGCATGCCCACGACAACATCGGGTGTCAGCTCTGCTGCGATCGCTGCCATGTGAGTCGAGAGGCACTCTTCGACAGCAAATGAGGTCTGATTAGAACACAAAAAGGCGATCGCCGTCTTAAAATCAGGCGGCAATGGAAGAAAGGGCAATTCTAAATAGTTACCATCCGGCAATCGACAGGGAAATGCGCCTTGATAGGGCGGGTCAGGGAATTCAGGCAACTCACCCGCAGGGATGACCCGTTCTCGGTAATACCCGTTGTCAATCACACGCATGATATGTTATCCACCCATTTAACCCAACACACTCGCCACCCATCTGTACGACCCACCTGTATGTGACACCAATTCTTCGAAGCAGGACTACAGATAAACAGGCGGGAATCGAATCAGGGCTTGTGCCCGTCCATCCAAAATCCAAAATCAAGAATTAGGATGACCATGGCAACCCCGTAACTATGGCAAACAGTCGATATAATTTTCGACATCCCAACTGGTCGTCGTCGCCAGAAATCGTTCCCACTCGTCTCGCTTATACCAGGCATAAACCTGATACATGTCCCCCGGCAGGGCAGATTTGATCACCTCATCCTGATCGAGGCACTGGAGGGCTTCACCCAGAGACATGGGCAGCTTCTTCACCTGCTTACCGTCTTCCATGGCTTCGTAGAGGTTGCGAGTTTCGGGCTCACCTGGGTCAAGTTTGCGCGTGATGCCATCATCAAACGCCTTCAGGATTGCAGCCGCCATCAGATATGGATTGACCATCGAATCGACGGCCCGATATTCAAAGCGCCCAGGAGCAGAAACCCGCAACCCGCAGGTGCGATTTTGGAACCCCCAATCGGCATAGACTGGAGCCCACAGCCCGGTATCCCACAACCGGCGATACGAATTGACTGTAGAGCATCCAATTGCGGTGAGTGCGCTTAGGTGTTCGATTACACCGCCGATAGAATTTAACCCGACCGGACCGGGCTTTGTGGCTGAAAGCGACGGATCGGGCAAAAAGGTGTTGGTTCCGCCTTTTCGATAGGTAAACGAACCGGGCATCCCAGGTAACGTTTCTAATCCGAAGTCCTTGATGGTTTCTTCACCGCTCTGCCATAGAGAAAGATTGTGATGGCAGCCGTTGGCAGACACGCCCATGAATGGCTTTGCCATGAAGCAGGCAATTAGATTAAACTCTCGAGCCACTTGAGCGCAAATTTGGCGATAGGTGGTGAGGCGATCGCACGTCCGCAAGGCGTCGTCAAACATAAAGTTTAATTCAAGCTGTCCGGGCGCATCTTCATGATCACCTTGGATCATGTCTAAGCCCATGGCCTGAGAATATTCAATCACGCGCAAGAAAACCGGGCGCAACTCTTCAAACTGGTCAATGTGATAGCAGTTAGGCTTGGTTTTGCCACCATCGGGCATTCCATCGGCCCCTTTCTTCAGCCACATCATTTCGGGTTCGCAGCCGTGGCGCAAATGCAGCCCGTGATCAGCCTGAAATTGGTCGTGGATGCGGCGTAGGTTGCCTCGGCAGTCAGCAGTGAGGAATGCGCCTGGGGCCTCAGGCTCCTCGCGGTTGCGGAAACATGTGCAATAGACTCGCGCCACGCGCTTATCCCATGGAAGCTGGCAAAAGGTGTCTGGGTCGGGGATCGCAACTAGCTCTGATGCTTCTGGGCCATAGCCGATATAGTTGCTGTAGCGATCGAGATACAAATTGGCGGTGGAGCCATAGACCAACTGGATGCCGCGTTCTGCGATCGCCTCCCAGTGATCGGACGGCACGCCCTTGCCCACAATGCGCCCCGTCACTGAAATGAACTGATAGTAGATATATTTAATGCCTAGCGCATCAATTTTGGCGCGGACTTGCTTGACAAGTTCATCGCGCCCTTCTTGGGCAACATAGGCTTCTAAATCGGTTAATGTTTCAGACTTAACAAGAGTTCCAGTCACGGTTTATGACTCCCTGCAAGCGACCAGCATCCAGTATTCAACCCTCAGACATCCGCTCAAAATTAAGCGGATTGCGATTGAGCTAACAGTCGAACACTTCTCTGTAGTAAACCGAGCTTGTTATGACAACTCTGTATCTAGAGATACGGTCAGGGCGATCGCAACAACTCTTTAAAGGGTCATTTTTATAGGAACTGCACTCTTGAACAATCCAGTCACAAAACTCGTCTGGAATTGGCCCGTCTGGAATTGGTAGGATAAGCAAACGTTTTGAATGACTTGTTTGCTATGAGCGTCGAACGGCGGCTAGATGCAATTGAATACCAGCTCGGTCGAATCGCTGAAGCGACCACCG
>DBGGTD010000408.1:0-5223 GCA_051162585.1 Elainellaceae cyanobacterium | reverse complement strand
CGCTCATAAGCCAGACTGACAGCAGCTTAATCGGGAAGTTAATCCGGATCTCTAGATTTAGCATCTGAAGCTTTTCTGAAAAGGAACTAGAGTTCTAAGTGAGTGCGATTACCGTAGATTAAGAGTAAAATTTATCGATTCAAATTGCTCAGCTATCCCTGTACCCTAATCACAGCGTTCTTGCTGCAATATTATTGAGATAGCGTAAATATAGCAATCCCAGATGGGTTGTGAGCGGTGGGGCGGGCGTCGCCCGCCCCACCGCTCACATACAATTCACAAGCGATCTAGGACGCTACATATTGCAGGAATTTAGATGGTGCTGATGGGTGTGCAGGGATTAGTGTTTCTACAGGAGCGAAGTAGTGGTTCGTGATGTGCCGCATACTACTGATTAGGGTTGGGATGAGGTTTGAGAAAACTCGATAAGCAACCGAAACAAATCGGCTAAGGTAGTTATAGATCCATTTACACGGGCCAGTCAGCTCTGTTAACGTAGCTGGGGAATTCTTAAACCTATAGGCGTGCTACGAAGAGATTTTATTTAAGACTCGTTAGCATATAAATACGTAGCATACGAGAGGAGAGGCGATGATTACGTTCCGGAGCGATCCTATCTTTGTCTTGGCGCAAGTCAACATTGGGGGTAATCCTGCAGTCATTTTGGGGATTGCTCTAATACTGTGTGGTGTTGCCCTTTATGGAATGCGGTCGGTGCGCCCGGAGTTGTCTCGCGACCATGATATTTTCTTTGCTGCGATCGCCCTTATCAGTGGCTTAATTTTGATGTTTCAGGGTTGGCGGCTTGACCCGCTGTTGTTGCTGGGGCAACTCTCTTTGGCAGGGTCGGCTGTCTTCTTTGCAGTTGAAAACATTCGCTTACGAAGCGTGACAACTGAGCAAGCAAAGCGAAATACGCCCATTGTAGACGACGATCGCCCGGTAAGTCGTTCTTACTCTTACGAGTATCAAGCCGAATTAGATGAGTTGCCCTCTACTGAAGAGCGTGCTTCGGCTCGCCGTATTCGCGGCAGCCGAGATCCGCGTTCGTCCGATGCGGATGATTATGGTGAAGAGGTTCGTCGTCGCCCGCCAAGCCGCCGTCGCAAAGACGATGACGACTATGGCATGAATGCGAGCGATCGCCTGCGGAAACGCCGTCTCTCCCGCTCTCGCAGCCGCCCAATTGATCCCCCAGATCGCCGATCAGCGTGGGATGAAGACGTTGATGACAGAGATGCTGAGGAGAATTATCCAAGTCGCTCTACGTCATATCGCTCACCGTCTCGCCCTTCTCCGAATACGTCATCACGCCCCCCTCGCCGTCGCCCTCCCCGACCTCCATCTGCACGTAAAAGTCGAGCAGCATCTTCCCACGCACCGGATGATTACGTTGATTATCAGCCCGTCGACTATTCGGATGATGAATCGGATGGCTCGTTAGATTATGGTGAGCGTTATCGCTAGACCAACGTCTTGATCTAGACCAACATCTTAAAATCATCGGCTCCTCTCCAATGACGATTAAAGACTCCTAACAATTAAAGATCTTTTAATGCTATTTAGGAGCGATCGCCCTTGTTCAAATGGGCACTACTTGTTTAGCTAAGGGAGAACAGCATGCAGATGATCTGTATGTGGTTTGTTTGTCATACCTTTCCGGGTAGTGAGAATGCGCTCAAGAAGAACATAGAGGGTGATCAGAAATGGTGGACGAGGGTGTCTACTAGCAATCACTTCACGCCATAGCAGTTAATTATCGATTGTCTGAACAATGAACAGAAATCTATTCCGTTTCGCAGCCTCAGGGCTGATGGTCGCGGGTACAGCTACAACGTTGGCACTAGTAGATAGCATCTCTCCTGTAAGCATGTCGAATCTGCTGAGCGGCCATTCCCCTCGTGCGCTTGCTGCCTCAGTTGATGAAGAAACCAATATTCGGGTGTATCGTGAGGCGAGTCCGGCTGTTGTTTCTATTGACACTGGCGAGGGAACAGGGAGTGGGACAATCATTAGCCCGGATGGGTTGGTATTGACTAATGCTCATGTTGTGGCAGGGAGTAGAAATGCTCGGGTAATTTTAGAAGACGGTCGAGAGTTTGAGGGTGAGGTCATTGCTTTTGGTGATCCAGGGCTTGATTTGGCCGCCATCCAAATTCAAGATCAAACCAATCTTCCTACGATTCCGCTAGCAGCTTCCGATGCTATCAATGTAGGTCAACAGGCATTTGCAATCGGTAATCCCTTTGGTCAATTTCAGGGAACGTTCACAACAGGGATTGTAAGTCGAATCGATCCCCAACGGGGTTTGATTCAGACAGATGCTGCGATCAACCCAGGAAATTCTGGAGGTCCCTTGTTGAATAGTCGGGGGGAGCTGATTGGCGTCAACACGTCAATTTATACAACAGGCCGAAATTCAGGCAACATTGGCATTGGCTTTGCGATTCCGATTAATCAAGTTCAACCTTTTTTAACGGCTGTTAGAGACGGGAGAGCGCCTCGTGAGTGGTCTCGGTTTGCGGGAATTCAGACCATTGATATCAATGGATCTACGGTAAGAGGCAAACTCGATGAAGACAGCAATGTTTTAGAGTTTGACCGAAGCTTCTTCAATGCTTACAACTTCCAAGCCAACGCAGGTCAGCGGTTTGTAGTTGATATGCTGAGCAGCGAAATTGATGCCTACTTAATTTTGCTAGACCCAAATGGGCAGGATCTGGCTCAAAATGATGATGGAGGCGGTGGCACTAATGCTCGGCTGATGGCAACCGCTCCGGTGTCTGGTACATACACGGTGTTAGCGAATTCATATTCAGCGGGTGAGTCGGGGCAGTATGAATTGCGTGTATCGACAGCAGCACCGGATGAAGCACAACCTTCATCCACGAGTGAACTTATCTTGCAGGAAGAGGGCGAACTCGGAACTGATTCTGCGGTCTTACCATCAGACGGTAGCCTCTATCAAGAGCATCTCTTCGAAGGGACTGAGGGGCAAGCAGTTACCATCACAATGGAAAGTGAGGAATTTGACACATACTTAATTTTGATCGGACCTGATGAGGAGGTCATTGATCAAAATGACGATATTGGGCCTAATAATCTAAATTCGTCTTTGACCGTTACTCTACCTGCAACGGGTACATATCGAGCGATCGCCAATTCCTATGACTCAACAGGGCGAGGCAGCTATATCCTGACCATTCGATAAGTCTATTGTCGATTTAGCGGATTCCTAGCCATGTAAAGAAATCCTGGTGGGTAACGAGCTCTAGGATGATCAGCGCTGTAAAACCGATCATGGCAAAGCGCCCATTGATTGTTTCGGCGTAGGGAGTCCAGCCAAAAGCAGGTTCATAATTTGCGGTAGCGGTTGACTCTAGTTGATTATCTGATTGATCAGGGGAATCTGATGGAGTAGGAGACGTGCTCGTTTCGTCAGATGAGCTCATTGTGCATCCTCTTGAATGTCTCTGTGAATTGCTTCGAGGATACCATTGTTATGGAGAGGTCGAGGGTTCTTTTTCAGTATGAGTGTCTTCAAATTGCTGAACTGACTCGATAAGGGATCGCACCTCGCGAGTGCCCTCAGAGGGCTCAAACGTCAATGGAAACTTGCCTCGTGCCAACATACGTAACCCCAAACCTCCCAAGCTTGCTAGACCTCGCAGATCGCGAAACGAATTGCCGACAACCTTTAACCCAAACTGACGCTCATCAATCCAGCCGCCTTGCTTAACCAAATCAATTAAGACTTTGCGGTGACGAACTGAACGGCTTACCTCAGCGCCTTTTCGATCCAAGATTTCCTGTTTGATTTCACCAATCTGATCCATCGGCGCAACGTCCATAGGACACACGGAGTTGCAATAATAACAGCGGGTGCATCCCCAGACCCCTTGAGTCCCTTGGTTGTAACTTTCTAGCCGCTGCTCAGTTTGATCGTCACGTGAGTCCATCACCATTCGATTTGCTTTTGCGAGTGCGTGAGGTCCTACGAAATCTGGATTGACTTCGCGAGCATTGCACTCTGAATAGCACGCCCCACATAAAATACAGTTGCCGCTCTGATTTAATCGCTCACGTTCCTCTGGCAGCTGCAGATGCTCTTTGCCTGCATGCTGTCGTGCTGTCGTACTCACATATGGATCAATGGCGTCGAGGTTATCCCAAAAGCTCCTCATATCGACGACCAAATCTTTGATAACGGGCATATTGCCCATCGGCGCGATTTTAATGGTTGGGACTGGCGATTGATCCTCAGGATATGGATTTGCCAAATTTTGAAGACGATCTAATTCATGCCCCACATTTTCTTTACACGCCAGTGCTGAGCGGCCATTGATTTTCATGCCACAGCTTCCGCAAATGGTGTTGCGGCAATTTTTACGAAACGCAAGACTACCATCCTGGTGCCATTTAATCTGATTCAAGCAGTCTAAGACTGTATATCCTGGCTCAACATCTAAGGTGTAGGTCTGAATTTGAGGCGCTTCATGGATAGATTGTCGAGTAATCTCAAATTGAACTTTCATCTTTCACAAGGTGAGTATGCTGCGCTGAACTAGGATGCTCAAGGCGTTGATTAGCGGACTACTTATAACTATTGTATAGCTAATCCTAGATGAGTTATGAGCAGTGGGACGGGCGCAGCCCGTCCCACTGCTCAAACACAATTTACAAGCGATTTAGATCGCTGTAGATCTGTTTTGATTAGCTAATATTCATAATCTGAAGATAGGCTATTTACCGTTAGCAAAACGCATTGATTCATAAAACATATTTTCTAATCTATGGTGAAAATGATGCAGTTTTTGTGACACGAGCTAAATCGTGACCCAGGCGTTATTTTGCCTCACATTTAGAGCAACTTTATATAAATTCTTCAGGCAACTAGGAACATCGTCACTCAAATGCTTTTCTCATAGGCTTTTCTCATAGGCTTTTGCATGCTCTGTAGAGAAAGATAGATAGTTAACCCTAATTACAAAGTCAACCGAGAAATGCAATTATTTTTAGTTAGGCTTCTCTGTAAATTAATGAATAGAGGGTCACATTGCTGAGATTTAGAGCTATATTTTTATATATTAAAGATCAGTCGCTCTTTGTCTGCTATTTTAGGAGTAACGAGAAATTTTTAGGGCAATGACGGAAGCTCCAACGAACCCACTTACTGGAAAAGCTCTACTTCAAAAAGTGAAAGAACTCTCCCATCTGCCTAGG
>DBGGTD010000407.1:0-2357 GCA_051162585.1 Elainellaceae cyanobacterium | reverse complement strand
TAATCAGGACGCGCTGCAGCAGCTTGCGAATCAGATTGGGGAAAAAGCGTCCCACCGTTAGCATTACCACTCGCAGAATCATCAGATTCATCGGCGTCATTTGCTTTTGCTTGGCCCATCCCAGTCGACCGCGAATCGACACTGCATCGTCGCTGATGTCAATCTGATAGGGCCCGACTAGATGGCCTACTGCGTTTTTGACTCGCTTGCCATCGCGAACCAGTAGCGAAAATTGGGTGTCGGAAACAACGAGCTGATTGTCTCGAAAAAACTTAAATGCGCCTCCTTTATTCAGCGCGAGATAGAGTTCGCTCGTCTCGCGGCGCTCGATGAGTATGCGAGCCTCTTCTAGCCAGATGCGTCCCGGCTTCGATGGAGGCGGGACAGGTCGCTCTGAAACGAAATCTCGCCACGCTAGCAGATAGTTCCAGGTGTGATGCCCGATGATGTGGTCGTCGGCATAACAGGCACCCAGGCCATTCTCTAAGCCCATCAGAAATTGGTCGTTGATCCTCAAGGCTTCGGGCATCCATTTGCCTACTAGTTCGAATCCATGGGGAAAGAAGTTATATGTGTTTCGGCTGGTGTATTCTCCGCCATAGGACCCGTCGGGGTGGCTGAAATGGGAGGCGAGAATCACGCCTTTGGCGATCGCATCTTTTAATTGACTGCTTGGCTTGAGTTCGTATAACCACGCCAGGCACGAGATGCTCAGCGTATGATAGCCCGGATCACAGCCTTCATATTCTTGAAACCATCCTTCTGGATTCTGCCACGATAGAACCAGCTCTAATCGCTCATCAATGGCGTGCTGCCACCGCTCGGTGCATAGCAACCGGGAGGCGAGTTCTAGGCACAAGGCAATCAGTGCTTGATGATTGGTGAGTCGTCCGCTTTCATGATGATGGGCTAACCAGTCACAACGAGTTTGAAAAAAGCGCATCGCCTTTGGATTATCTAATTCCAACAGGCGATAGCTCTCTAAACACGCCAGCAGTGAGAATGCCGTCGCCCCTCCGGCTCGTTCAAAGGGAAAGTAATCGTCACAGGAACCATCCGCATGCGCGCTCTTGGCTGCATAGTGTATCCCGGCCTCTACCCAGGTGCGCAGATTCGGCTGCTGATAGAATCGATTCTCGGGACTATCGGTGTAATAGGCTAGTGCCAAGGGCCACACAAATTCTTGGGCCATGCCGCTCGGAAAGTCGATGATTTTGTATTGCCAGAAGTTGCGGTCGAAGCATCCATAGCTCGGGCTATGGGGATTGCGATCCTGTAATGTCAGAATCTTCGGTATCTGGGCGATCGCCTCTCGCGCAAACAAGTCCCTTCGCATAACTCTTATAGGCTCTAAAAAGAAAGGTCTCAATCAAAAAAGACACGGTAGCGGAGTACCTTTCGGCACTGATGCTTACGATAAGCATTTCTCAATTAGCTTCAAACTTTACTATTCCTAGAACTGACCGTGATTTTCTCTTCATCAATTCGTGATTCTGGCTGGTTAAATGGCTGAGCAACGCTATTACTTGGCTGAAGCTCCATCTGCCGAAGCTTGAGCTGAATGTTTTCTAACAACTTACGATTGACAGTCATCAAGTCGGCAATGAGTCCAAAGATCCAAAGTTGAAAGCCAACTAAAATTAGAATTGCCGCTAAAATCAAGCTAGGGACGTGTGACTTGGGCGTTCCTCCTAGATAAAGCAAAAGCCAACGGAAACAGAGCAAGATACCAACTAATACTGGAGCACTCCCAATGGTTACGAAGAAACGCAATGGTCGGTAGGTTACAAAAATACGTAGAATAGTAAAAATTGACCGTTGTACATAAGACGCAATACTTTTAACTAAGCGCGACGGTCGTAAGTCTCGATTTGTTCGGATGGGAACAGATTCAACAGCCATCCCCTTTTGTCCGGCTTGAATAATAGTTTCTAAAGTATAAGTATATTCGTTAAATACGTTAAGCTGCAGTGCAGCATGACGACTAATCGCTCGAAAGCCGCTCGGCGCATCTTGAACTTTCGTACCGCTGGCTAAGCGCACAACGCCGCTCCCTAACTTTTGTAAGAATTTCTTTATGGGCGAAAAGTGTTTGATCTTGTGAATAGGTCTCGCCCCTATGACAATCTCGGCTCGACCTAACAGGATAGGTTGAACGAGTCGAGGTATATCATCAGCGCAGTACTGATTATCAGCATCAGTATTTACGATAATATCTGCGCCTGCTCGAAGGCATGCTTCTATTCCTGCCATGAAAGCTTTTGCCAGCCCTCGGTTACAATCAAAACTTACGATATGATCAACGCCACATGCGCGGGCCACTTCAGCCGTTCCATCGACGCTGCCATCGTCAATGA
>DBGGTD010000406.1:0-2485 GCA_051162585.1 Elainellaceae cyanobacterium | reverse complement strand
TGCCCGGCATGCCTGAACACCGCCTCGCGCCCCTCGTCGAACGCTTCGCCGAACTCATCCAACAGCGGCGGATGTTCCAGAACGCCTTCTCAAAGCTCTAATTCGAGGGGATGCCTGAGTAGAAACAGTCAAAAACAAAACGTTTTTATCTGAACTTTCCGATTATGAGACGAGATATGCAGGTAAAATTGCCGAACTTTGGGATGACTCTCTAAATGAACTTCTTGCTCGTATTGGAATAGGCCAAATCTCTGATATTCCTAGAACTTCTAACGAGATTTCATATTTAGGTGATGATGAGTTCGAAAACGGCGAGATCGAGGATGAAGAATATACGCCAGGGTTTGATTACAGGACGCATGATCCCGAACGCACGATCACTAAATTGTTTGATATATGCTACAACGTTAGTTCCTTCGATCCTGACGATTTCCCTCATAATTATCAAGCCCTATCGAAAGGAGAGGGCGCTTTTGAGTTTTTAAAATCAAGGATGCCCTTTGATATAGCAACAACTACTGAAAGGTATGATAGGTTGCCAAAAATTTATCTGCCTTCTGAGGTACTAAGTGGAAATCCAGAGCATTGGAGACGATTAGATAATTACCTTTGGCAATCAATGTCGGCATACATTTGGCAAATGGACTTGTGTTCTATAGTTCTTTCTAGGGCGGTAATTGAGCACGTACTGCGCGATGTGTATCGACCAGCAGTATTGCCCAATAATCAAGATAAAATCGCGGAATTAGTTCGAAAGCTTCAGGAGCGTAGCAATACTAAATGGTTAAAGGATATGAAGGGTGAAATGTTGATTGACAATGCAAGTAAGGTCGCACATTTTAATGAATTTACGGACTTGAGAAACCCGAAAGAGGTGTCTCAGTTATCTTTGTCGTTGCTTGAATTTGTTAACGAACTCTTACGACGCTCGTCAAATTTAAAGGTTTAATTCTCTTTTGGGTCACCTCTCGGCACTCGGGGCGGACAAAATTGCGTCAGCTGCCGGAGGGGATCCTGCTGTGAAGACAGCTCTACGGGCCGTTTCGGGCAGACAGGCGGCGTTTAACAAGATGAAGGTAATATTTTGTGCCCAACACTGTCTATTTTTTTGCACCTCTATTATTCTACTTGAAATTGGCATAAACCTCGAAGTCATGGTACAAGATGTAGCATACCTCCAGTAAATACTATAATGACACCGACCAAAAATAGTATAAATGATCCAATCATGGACGCGACGGCAATGAGACATGGTGTTTGTATCAATAGTTCCATTCCACCTGAAAAACCATAACTCAGCTCCGTGCATCTGCGACGAAAATGTGTGTGTAGAACAGCAAGGAATAGTCCAATCGAAAATGTTAGAAGAGCCGAAAGTATATAGGGAGAAATACCATGTAGAGAACTCTCTTTTGCTATAGATTGGAGAAACGCCAGTAAACTAACGGCGGCACCACCGTTTATGATCATGAGACCGCGCGAAACATCTTTATCCATGTCGGCGCGTAAACCACGCCAAGCCGATTTGTCCTGGTTATATTGGTCGTGTTTGTTTGGTGATTTTGGCATATGCTCAGGCTCGGTAATCTGACCTCATTTGTGGAGGCGAAACCAGATACCCGCCAACATTACTGTGAACATACCTGGGCGGCTAAGTCACGTAAAGCTGGTTACGCTCCAGCGTATGGAAGCACCAACTTCCGCTTCGAGTCATAAGCGGACGCCACGTCGGGAACATGTGTCGGCGGCTTGAGAGGCGATACCAGCCAAAATTAAGTGCTCGCGCGGCCACTTGAGCGGCGAAGTCCCATGCAACCCGCCCATCCAACGCACGGTTGGAATTTGCGCCCGATGTCTTAGCTTCGAGACGTGGGAACGTAAACCCCACTGTGCCGCGTCGGGAGCCCGAGATGCGCGAACGGCCGATCTATCTGGACACTCAGGCGACCACGCCGGTCGATCCGCGCGTGGCGGAGGCGATGTGGCCGTATTTCACGGCAATGTTCGGCAACCCGCACAGCGTCCACCACAGCTACGGCCGGGAAGCCGAACAGGCCGTCGAGACCGCGCGGGCGGAGGTCGCGCAGCTGATCGGCGCGGAGCCGCGGGAGATCGTGTTCACCTCCGGGGCAACCGAGAGCAACAACACCGCGATCAAGGGCGCGGCGCGCTTCCACGGGCCGATGGGCAAGCGCCACGTCGTCACCCTGGCGAGCGAGCACAAGTGCGTGCTGGAAAGCGCCAAGGCGCTCCGGAACGACGGCTTCGAGGTCGAGATCCTGCCGGTCGAGCCGGACGGGCGGGTCGATCTGGACCGGCTGGCGGCGGCGATCCGCGAGGACACGGCCGTCGTCTCGGTGATGGCGGCGAACAACGAGATCGGGGTGCTGCAGCCGCTCGCCGAGATCGGCCGGCTGTGCCGCGCCAAGCGCGTGCTGTTCCACAGCGACGCCGCGCAGGCGGTCGGCAAGGTCCCGGTCGACGT
>DBGGTD010000405.1:0-2995 GCA_051162585.1 Elainellaceae cyanobacterium | reverse complement strand
GTTTAACGACGACATCGACTGCCATGCCAATCAAGACGGGCGGCGCGAGGTCAAAGACTTTATTGAGAATTGAGCAGCCGGACGCTAGCCAAATCTGCCGCCGATACGCCCGCCCGTAGCGGATCAGCCGCTTGAGAGGATAGTCGTGATGTGCCCGTGATGACGATGCCCCTGATGGCGATATGCCGTGTTGATTGCTCATCTGCTCGTTTCTAAGTCTGCGTCATTGAATCATGGCATTTAGGCTGGTGATATGAAGCATTATCGCCCAGGCTGTCTCTTCTCGATCAATACGATGTATAGCCTTAGAACCCAAGACGAAATATAAGTATTGCCTAAGCATTATCAAGCAATGCTTAGGCAATACTTATGATTGAGTAGAGGTTTTGACATTTTGAGTTCCCCAGTTGGGAAAATCACTGCGAAATTTGCTCAAATGGGTACTAAATTATTAGCATTGCTTAGGCATTAGCTAATAACATATAGGCGTACTTAATAACGTCTACCCATTTTGAACAAATGCCTAGGCGTTCGTTAATAACGTGTCCATGATGACAAAGAATCTCCGTAGATTTTGGCATCAGATCAAATCGAGTCAGAAATTGATTCAAGAGAATCATTCAGAGGCTGAGCGAACGTTAGAGAAACATCAGAATGAGTAGGATGATGATGCACGTTGCTACCAGCCCGCCTGCGTCGTCAGAACTAGTGGAAGAGGGCGATGTTTGGTGTGACATATCTCGTCGAAAATCACAGTTGATACATTGAAACATCATATCTGTAGAGCGAATGATTGTGTGTTTGCCACACTTTGGACATTCGAGAGACGATTGGGTGATAGATTGTGACGTTTTCATAGTTCAAGAATCGTTGGGGGCAACTAGCGAGGTCTAGGGTTAGAACCAAGGTTTTCTAGAAATCCAGGGTTTTACGTAGACATCGTCTGACAGGAACTGATGTAAGTCTTACAGACTCAGGTTTGTGTGGGGTCCCCCGCGCCGCGGGGGCTCACCAGACGTTTAACGTCCTACCGTGAGAGCGTAAGGCTATAAAGCGTAAGGCTATAGTAAGATTCAATCGCTTGGTCAGAATTTCCTGAAGAAATGGCACGAGTGGCAATCGCCATTTCTTAAATTAATCAAATCTGTCGAATTCGTTTCATAGGAATCAGATGAATGGGAATTTCACTCACCGTTGATAGCAGCAACTTTGATGAAAAAGTAATCCAATCGTCGTTTGAAAAGCCCGTATTGGTTGACTTTTTTGCCCAGTGGTGTGGTCCATGCCAAATGCTCAAGCCGGTTCTAGAAAAGCTTGTCGAAGAATATGATTTTGTGTTGGCAAAGGTCGATATTGACCAGAATCCAGACTTGGCAAACACTTATCACATTGAGGGAGTTCCGGATGTGAGGGTTGTCTCTCAGGGAACTGTGAAGCCCGGATTTGTGGGCGTCTTGCCAGAACCCAAGTTAAGAGATTTACTAACCAGCTTGGGTCTAAAGTCGGGCTTAGACGCAGGGCTCGAAACAATTCAAGCTGCCATGAAAACGGGCGATGTTGAAAAAGCCAACGATATTTTGAATCAACTGCTGACGCAGTACCCGAATAATCGGCAGTTTCAAATCAGTGCGGCTCGCTTTCTCATGACAATTAATGAGCTAGATCAGGCAGAGCAAGTACTCGCTTCGATTCGAGAGGATGACCGTCAATACTTCAGAGCAGCGGAGGCGATTCGGGGATTGATTCAACTACAGCGATTTAGCCTCAATCCTGTGATTGAAACCGATCTGGATGAGGTATTTTTGAATGCGTCTCGTGCGGCACTAGGTGGCGATTATGAAACCTCTTTGATGCTCTTTTTAGAAGTTTTAAGCCGCGATCGCACCCATAAAGATGAGGCCGCTCGCAAAGCAATGCTAACCATCTTTGATATCCTGGGAGCCGATCATCCATTAACTCGCCACTATCGAAAACAGCTGATGCTGATGCTGTATTAAATCCATACGCATGATTAACGGCTTTAAATCTAAGACAAATTCATCAGGTGTGACAGGTATGGGTCGATTAGATAGGAAAGTTGCTCTGATTACAGGAGTCAGTTCAGGTATTGGGAATGCTTCGGCACAGCTCTTTGCCCAAGAAGGCGCTTGCGTGTTTGGCGTGGATTTGGATGCGGATGGTGGACGGGCGATCGCCGAGACACTTCATCAGCGATCGCACATCTGTCAGTTTTTTGCCGCAGACTTGACGCAAGACGATCAGCTAGAAAGTGCTGTTCGAGAATGTGTCAAGGCGTTTGGGCGAATTGATATTCTCTACAACAATGCTGGAATCTCATCGGTTCAGCCATTTCCTGAGGTCAGTCGCACATCTCTCGAACACATCTTTGCCATCAATGTGTTTGCGATTTATCGGCTGTGCCAGCTTGTGATTCCTTACATGCAAGCACAGGGCGGTGGCGTCATCATTAATACCGCGTCTGAGCTTTCGATGGTCGCTCAACCCCTCTTCACTGCTTATTGCGCCACAAAGGGAGCCGTGCTGTCGTTCACCCGAGCATTAGCCCTAGAATATGCACGACACAATATCCGCATCAATACCCTGTGTCCAGGCCCTATTGATACGCCAATGTTGCAACATGAATTCGCGACCGAGTCTAATCCTGAAAAAGCTCAGATGGAAAGTATCGAGTCAATTCCCATCGGTCGATTAGGCAATGCTCAAGAAATTGCCCAGGTGGCTTTGTTCCTAGCAAGTGAAGCGCCGCCCTTGATGCATGGTTCATCTATCGTAGTGGACGGAGGAAAGACTCTTCTTTGAAGTCTTTCAGAAAAGTCTTTCAGATGTTCCGCTTTTAGGTCAATGCAGTTCGGTAGGGATTGGAATCCCCGTTCCTTATGCCAGTTGAGTACTTTTTTTGGCTCTACTCAGCAGCCCGATGACCGCCATCGATCCCAATCCAAACACCAAACCAGGCTCAGGGACAGACTCAGGT
>DBGGTD010000404.1:0-4813 GCA_051162585.1 Elainellaceae cyanobacterium | reverse complement strand
ATCATTAATTACATGATTCTCAAACGAGTGCCGCGTCGGTTTAACGTTGTGCGTCGGCCAGGCGGAGCACCCGGCAGTTGGGCAGGCAGTTCTCACTTTGTGGCACAGGATTATCGATTGTTTGATCCCCATTTAGATCAGCCCCTTCAATACCTTCACTGGGCCGGGATTCGGATCGAGCCTGGATGCCCCTATTGGGATATTTGGGAACATTACCGCTATCTCAGAGAATCAAAGCCCCCACAGATCAGGCAGCCTTCTAGTCAAAAAAACGTATGGCAACGGTTGAAAGCGGGGCTTAAGACTCGAATCGACTAGTACTCTTAGAGTAGAGTATTCAAGTGATCTCGTTGTGAAGCAATCTCCCTGGCTTTCTTTGGCGTTGCTCCTCGCAGCGTATAGTACGTTTAGCTGGTTTCTACATCGCTCGACTGTGACGTGGCTCGTCTGGGCGCTTGCTGCGACGTTTGCCCTTGGACAGGCCCTACTCTTAACTGCGTTTTCGGACGGCTTCAGGTTAATTGTCAATAGCTGGCTGCGATCGGACGCAGGCTACTTTACCTCGGTGATTGTTGCGGCCATGCTGGTGGCGATCGCCTTCGTGTGGATCAATATCTTCGGCTATATATTGGTTCTCGTAGCTGCTGAAATGCTGGCTCGACTTGATCTGCAAAGCGCCGGGCTCAATCGCACTCAATCGCTGGTAGTGTTGACGATTACATCATTTGCTGGCTTGGCAGTCGGTTGGACAGCGAGCCAATTTCTCTAGATCACGCGAATTAAATATATGTGGATTAAAGGATGGATATCATAGCCGTACGCTCTCGCGTTAGGACACTGAAAAAATCGTCACAGAAGCGAACTCGAAGCTTGTCAAAGTTCGCCATAGTGAATTTAGCGTTTAACTGTCTCTTGCCCTGCGACTCTAAGTTGTAGGGCAATTTTATTAGATTGACTCTGCCATATCAAGACCCCGCCGTTAATACAGAGACAGAGGCTACCCAAGGACAACAGAATATAGGTCGGTGCCATGACGACGCCAATCATCAACCACGTCAGCACATGAAGCACCATGATCGTCGCATATATACTCGCCACTGATGCCATCCATCGTTGTTGGATCTGCGATCTGCCAACCCATACAAAGGTCAATGTTTGTATGGTTGCAATCAGATTGGCTGGAACCAAAGCTGCACAAATTAACACGCATTGATCGCGAGAAAATGCGAAGACAGGTGAAAGATCGAACATAACGCTGAATAAAAACCATGGGCTAATTGGATGCCAATCTAACACACCTGCTCGTCTATCTGACACGGTCTCAAGATCTATTCTGATTGAAGATTGGGACAGATCGTTTTTTCAATGCGATCGGGCGCTGGTTGCTCCTGCCAGCCCGATAAGATCCCTTGCAGCTCAGCTCTCAGCATTTCCAGCGCCTCAATTTGCGCACTAATAGACCCCACTTTAGCTTCGAGATGCTGCTTTACCTCACCACACGGAAGCTGCCCTTCATCGTGGATACCCAGTATTTGATGAATTTCTTGAAGACTCAACCCGAGAGACTGTGCACGCTTAATAAACGCCAGACGGTTGAGGACAGCGGAATCAAACAGCCGATAGCCTGCGTCAGAACGCTCTACCGTAGGCACTAATAAGCCAATCTCCTCGTAGTATCGAATCGTTTTAACAGGCAACCCACTCCCTGCGGCGACATCGCCAATTTTCAGTGACTTTGCTGGTGCTGTTGAACGTGCCATTAAAATCCGTGAGCAATTAGACTAATCTAAGTTTGGAGGACTCTTTCGGGGCGATCCGAGGGTTGGCAGTTGAGGACGAGACGATCGAGACGGCAGATAATGAATGGGAGCCCCTTCTTGAATCGGACTAGGCTTTTTCCCCTGCATTTTCCACCAGCGAATGGCGATCGCTGCTCCAATGGTGCCAAGACCGAGAGTTAGAAGCGGTAAACGGTTATCAATTCCACCAATTACAGCATCCACCGTTCCCACTGTGATAATAAAGCTAGAAATGGGCTCCTTACGATAGGTTGCTCTCAAAAAGCGATACCACAGATCGTTCATTACAATTCAACTCTCTTCTGATGTGCTGAATGCCAAAGAATAATGGATCGCAAGTCGCTTAAGCATCTAGACTCAGACCTTGTCAAATCCCTAAACCTCTTCTCTATTTTAATCTAGTGCTTGATTCGAGAGGGATTATAGAGAGTTTAATCTTTGAGGAAAAGTTCGCAGGCAACATATTCTCCTAATTAACTGAATTAACTGATAAAACTCTCAATATCAAAGATCTTGTGTAATGCAGGTTTGCTTGTGGTGAAGCGACACCATTATGCAGTATGGCTATGCTCAAGACTCCATTGCTTGTAAAAGATAGCTGATTGACTAACAAAACGTTTTGTCAGTCAATCAGAAAAAAATAGTGGCGCAACACGCCTAGGCTGCCGGATTCAGGAAATCTTATAACCATTGGAGAGGCTTCTAGCGATCGCCTTAACCCAGCAAAATAAGCTGGCCACGCCACTACGAAAGAATTTAGAATTTCGAGAATCTTGTTATCAATGAGCCGCCCTATTGATTGAATTTAAATCAGCAATGCTGTCGCATGGTTTGCCGCGCTCATTGCAGACTAGCCCTAGTACAGACCAAGCCAGGACAGAATGCCCTGCCCTGTGACATATTCAATAACCAGCGCAATGACAAAACCGACCATGGCTGCACGACCATTGAGGCGCTCAGCATAGTCATTAAATCCAAATTTAGGCTCGCTCACATTTGGGGTTGTAGACGGTTCGGGTTTAGTCATAATCTAAATTTACAAATCTTTATTCTTCTTACTATTCTTAAGAAGAACGGAGCGAACGTCAACTCCTTTAGACCCGTCTTTGTTTTACTGAAATCTGTGTTAATTGTCTTTGATACAGCAATCCCAGATGGGTTGTGAGCAGTGGGAGATTTAATCTGGGATTTAAGCTAATACTTTTTAGCTATGGCCTTACGCTCTCTCGCTAGTACGTCAAACGTATATAGAACCCGCGCAGCGCGCGAGTTCTACATACAAATCTGAGCCGTAGGGCTATTATGTATGGCAATCCTAGGTGGCGTGTGAGCGGTGGGCAGGCGCCATTGATCACAGCTCAATTCGCAACCGATTTAGGATCGCTCGATTTAGGATCGCTATAGATTAAGCAGGGTACTGACGAGGTAGTGCATGGAAATTGGTGTCCCAAAGGAAATTAAAGATCAAGAGTTTCGGGTTGGACTCAGTCCGAACAGCGTTCGAGTGCTTCACGATAAAGGGCACCACATTTTTGTAGAAACAAATGCAGGACTAGGCGCTGGATTTACCGACGATGACTATCACCAGGCGGGTGGCAACGTCGTGCCAGACGCTAAATCAGCCTGGAATCAGGAATTAGTCATCAAGGTTAAAGAGCCTCTCCCGCCTGAATATCCTTATATTCGAGAGGGGCAGCTATTATTTACGTATTTACATTTAGCAGCCAATCGAGACCTGACTGAAACATTGATTCAATCCGGCGTTACGGCGATCGCCTATGAAACGGTCGAATTGCGCGATCGCCATACGCTGCCCTTACTAACTCCGATGAGTATCATTGCCGGACGGTTATCTGTCCAATTTGGGGCACGGTTTTTAGAAAGACAGCAAGGAGGACGCGGCGTTCTTCTAGGAGGCGTTCCTGGGGTGCGCCCGGGCAAAGTGGTCATCTTGGGGGGCGGCGTTGTGGGGACAGAAGCCGCGAAGATTGCGGTGGGCATGGGCGCACAGGTACAGATTATTGACCTTAATCTCGACCGCCTCGCCTATTTAGAAACTCTATTTGGTTCTAGAGTTGAACTGCTCTACAGCAGTGCTCCTCAAATTGAAGCGGCTGTTCCCGATGCAGATTTGCTAATTGGAGCAGTGCTAGTGCCGGGGCGAAAAGCGCCAACCCTAGTAACGCGGAGCCTAGTCGAAAAAATTCGTCCTGGCTCTGTGATCATCGATGTTGCCGTTGACCAAGGCGGTTGTGTTGAGACGCTTCACCCCACCTCGCATACGAAGCCAACTTATGAAGAAGCCGGAGTAGTTCACTATGGCGTGCCGAATATGCCCGGTGCAGTTCCCTGGACGGCAACCCAAGCCCTAAACAACAGCACCTTTCCGTATGTACTCAAGCTTGCTGACAAAGGAATGGATGCGCTAACCATCGATCCGGCGTTAGAACTAGGATTGAACATTAAAAATCACCAACTCGTTCACCCCGCTGTGCGAGAAGTATTCCCTGACCTTGCGAATTAGGTATAGCTGCAATTCGCCACAAATGTTTGAAAAGGATCTGGCGGTTACAGATGCGTAACTTGTAAGGTTTGGAACCTGAGAAGGCAGGCTTGGTCCGTATAGCCTGCAACTTTAGTCGCCAAAGCACCAAGAACAAAACTTTTCAAACATCCTCTAATAGGCGTAAATTGCCCCATTCTCTTGAATGTTGAGTGTTGTATAGCCAGCGGCGGCATCGTCAATGCGTTGAAGCTCGACTGTTACAACGTTCGAGTCTTCGTTAACGCTGATGTCATACCAGAGAGTTTCTTGGGGATTTTGGGCATTGATGAGGATAAACGCTGGAAGCGGCACAGCTGTGAGAACGGTGCTGTCGTTGGGGGGCAGTGGCCGAGATGAAAACTCATTGGTGGTCAGAGAATAATCGACGACTAAACCAGACTGATTGATCAGACGAACGTCGGGTTGGCGATCGGGGCTCACGCGGGCAATCGGCTGCCAAGGGCCTGTC
>DBGGTD010000403.1:0-4668 GCA_051162585.1 Elainellaceae cyanobacterium | reverse complement strand
TGCCAGGGCGACGCAACAGCTCTAGCGTTTTGATGCCTGCGGTCATCGCTAGCGGATTGCCCGACAAGGTGCCTGCCTGATACATCGGCCCTGCCGGAGCCACCATTTCCATAATGTCTTGGCGTCCACCATAGGCACCCACGGGCAAGCCACCGCCGATGATTTTGCCTAGCGTCGTCAAATCGGGCGTGACGCCAAACTTTTCTTGGGCGCCACCATAGGCGATGCGAAATCCGGTCATGACTTCATCAAAGACGAGCAGTGCGCCATGGGCTTGGGTCAATTCTCGTAAGCCTTCTAAGAATCCAGGCTGAGGAGGAATGAAGCCCGAATTGCCCACCACAGGCTCAAGAATGACGCCCGAGATTTGATCGGGGTGTTCGTCAAACAGCTTTTTCACCGCATCGAGATCGTTATAGGGAGCGGTGAGGGTGCTGCTGGTTGCGGCTTTGGGGACACCAGGAGAATCGGGCAGGCCAAGGGTGGCGACTCCAGATCCGGCTTTCACCAAAAACATATCGGCATGACCGTGATAGCAGCCTTCGAATTTGATGACATTATCCCGCCCGGTGAAGGCGCGCATCAACCGCAGCACTGCCATGCAGGCTTCGGTGCCAGAGTTGACAAACCGCACCATCTCAATGCTTGGCACCGCGTCAATGACCTGTTCTGCTAAAACATTTTCGAGATAGCAGGGAGCGCCAAAGCTGGTTCCCTTTTCTAAGACCTCATGGAGAGCCGCAATCACGTCTGGGTGGGCATGACCACAGATTGCGGGGCCCCAAGTGCCCACATAATCAATATATTGATTGGCATCGACATCCCAGATGTAGGCGCCCTTGACTCGATCAAAGACAATCGGCTGCCCGCCAACCGATTTAAAGGCGCGCACTGGCGAACTGACGCCACCGGGCATTAGTTTTTGAGCTGCTGCAAAAATTTCTTCTGATTTAGTGGTTTTAATCGGTGTAGTAACCAAAGCTTTCTCCTTCTTTCGTCTTGAATCTGCGTTTCAAGAATCTGCGTTCAAACTGCCGTGTTGCAATAGGGCGAATATGCCGTACGCTCTCGCGTTAGGACGTTGAACGTGTGTGAGCCCCCGCGGCGCGGGGGCTCACTACACAAACCTAAGCCCTACGGGCTCTATTCATTATCCTATCGATCGCGCCTCAGATTGTCGGAGATGTAGCAAAGTGTCAAAAAAGGGCGAGTTTTGAATGCATCGTTGACGCATCATGCGGATACAACGTCGCCATAGCCCTCATGCTAGACTGCAAACCTACATCGGGAAAGGAGCATTGAATGTTTGATTATGCGGTGATTGGCAAAGGATTAATCGGAGCAGCGGCGGGGCGATCGCTCGCTCAGAGTTCGAGCCGCGTTGCGATCATTGGCCCCGACGAACCGAGCCATTTTGCATCTCATGAGGGTATCTTTGCCAGTCATTACGACCAAGGGCGTATCACCCGTATTCTGGATGCCGATTGGATATGGGGGACGTTGGCAAAACGCTCAATTCAGCAATATGCTGCTATCGAAGCAGAGAGCGGCATTTCCTTTCATCACCCCGTTGGTGCGCTGCGAGTCGGGCACACCACCCCCGATCGCATTCGCTACATCACCCAAAACAAAGCCGTTGGGCAAACGCTTCAGGCGACCTTTCGAGACTACTCCCGATCTGAACTTCAGCAGCAGTTTCCCTATTTTTCGTTTGCGTCAGACTCCATCGGGCTCTATGAAACGGGCGGAGCAGGGTTTATCAATCCTCGTCGGTTGATTCAGGCGCAGCTTCACAGTGCTCAGCAAAATGGGGCAACCATTATTCGTGAGATTGCCAAAGACATTTCGGTAGAACCCGATCGGTGTGTCATCCACACCCAAGATGGAAGCCGCTACGAGGCTCGAAAAATCTTGATTACGACGGGCGCGTTTACCAACTTCTTTTCGCTCATCCGACGCCCCCTCGACCTCAAACCCGTCGCCGAATCAATTCTGCTCGCAGAGCTGAGCGAGTCGAATTTGCGGGCGATATGTACTCCCCACGGATACGCCAACGCCTCGATGCCGTCGTTGATGTATCAGTTTCCGGATGAGCAGAATGATGATGCGATGCTGGCCGTCTATATGGTGCCTCCGGTCAAATTTCCCGACGGGCAGATCTATCTGAAAATCGGCGTGGGCAGTCAGCGAGATCGGATATTTGATTCGCTGGAGAGCCTAACCACGTGGTTTAAGCACGGCCCAGATCAGACGACCCATGATCATCTCCACGCAATCTTAAGGGCGATCATGCCCGATTTAGAGATTGTCTCAACCCAGGTTAAGCCGTGCGTTTTGACCTATACGCCCACTAACTATCCCTTTATCGACGCGATTCAGCCCGATCGCGTCTTTGTTGCCACAGGTGGATGTGGCTATGCGGGCAAGTCATCGGTTGAAATTGGAGCGATCGCCGCTCGGCTGACCCGTCATGGCACCTGGGTCGAAGATCTGGATGCGAATTTGTTTAAAGCTAAATGGCGCTGAATTTCATGCTTAGGCGTGATTGCGGGGCGGAATCTCGCGTCCTTCATAAAATCGGCGTTCTAACCGACCTAGACCAAACCATAGCCCTGCGGCGATCGCCAGACTTGCCGTGAGTAGACTCATAATCGTTCCATCCATCAGGCTCACCAAAAGCGGAGATACAACGCCTGCGCCAATTCCTAGAAACGCGGCTCCGCGTCGGATGCGCTGAATGTTATTGAGGGCACCCCGGCAGCTTGCACACTGCATCACATGGGAATGATAGCGATCAAGCAGGTGTGCGGTCGAGAAAGCAGGCGGCAGTGAGGCATTGGGGAACGGGTCCGCGTGGTAGGTATTCACCCAAGTGCAGAGTTCTGCCACAAACGCATCGGCAGCAGTGGGGAGATAAAACGCCTTCGTGAATTGATCACGCCCGCCCGATTGCTCAAGGGCACGTTCTTGCAGGTGCAAAAAGATTTGATCGTCTTCTAAGATGGCGTTTTGGCTGATGTGAGAATACCAGCGGGGCGTGAGCTTGATGAAAAATTCGGGGAGCTTTGACGAAAATTTGAAGGGAAATCGAGCAAACAGCCGACATTTCCCTTTGCTAATCGGGGTGGCATAGACCACCGTCATCGTTCTGCCAAACTGCTTTGAGGTGAGATCGTGCCACATGAGAGCAGGCGCGACAAATATCGTGGTTTGCGACCCCAGCGTGCCCCGTCGCGGCCCCTCTTCCCACCGTCCTCGAAAGCCTTGCCGCCCCGATTCAACCACTTCTAAATCAACTGGGCTCGCATTCGCGCGATTGCCCACGGTTTTGTGATGGGTGTAGGGAATATGACTAGAATCAATCACATTTTCGAGCAGGGTCAGCGCATCGTAGGGCAAATCGCGCACCGTATCGAGGCAAACCCATTCGTCAGGCGACTCATCTAGGGGATCAACGATGGGAATGCGCGTTTTCTCAGCATTCGACGGTGTGCCTGGATAAACAAACAGCAATCCCTGGCGAATCTCAGTCGGTAAGGATGCGACACAGGCTCGCTGCGACGACTCCGCTGCCGTAGTGTCCCGCTGCTGAGGAATTCGCTGACAGTCTCCCGTTCCTGAAAATGCCCACCCGTGATACGGACATTCTAAAAGCCCATCTTCTGCGACTCGTCCCTCTGATAGCGGAGCCAACCGATGCGGGCAAGCATCCTCGAAGACTCGCCACGATTGACTCGTTCGATCCCACCAGATCACCAGATTTTGATCGAGCAGCGTAACAGTGGTGAGCTGATTAGGATCAAGATCTCGCACATAGGCGATCGGATGCCAGACTTCGTGCCAGTCAAATTGATTCGGGTCAGTGCCGCCGGCCGGATGTTCGTCGGCAGATAGATTAAATGCAGGCGATCGCTCAGTCTGCTCGATCGCTGAATCACTATCAAGCGTTGGGGATGCGGGGCTGTCGAGCATGGCAAGGGTAGGGTTAGGTAAAGAAAATTTGGGTTATCCTATCCTATACGTTAATAAATCGACACATTTGTTACAAGTTTCTGCGCCTCAGGGCGATAACTCGCCGCGGTTGAGCATGTCTACGACATCGGTGGCTGAAAACGATCGCCGCTTTTGAATCGATAGAGTCTTAATGGCCGATCGCAGTCGTTCATACTGATCGCGGGTTAACGGAGTCTGGAGGTGGTGTTCAAATAAATACTGGAGGTTGCCTGCCCCGCTAAATTTGCCGAACCAGA
The DNA here is from genome assembly GCA_051162585.1 of Elainellaceae cyanobacterium. Lineage (GTDB taxonomy): Bacteria > Cyanobacteriota > Cyanobacteriia > CAZCXK01 > CAZCXK01 > DBGGTD01. The sequence goes on along the minus strand of DBGGTD010000403.1, from coordinate 418 downwards.
TTTCAGGATAACTGTGAGGAAAGATCGAATAACTCTGGCGATCGCGCAGTAGTGAATGCACATGAATTCCGGTTTCATGCCGTTGAGACTGCTGAGAATAGGGCGGGTGCGATCGCACACCCATCTGATTGAGATAGTCTGTGACACGAGTCACCGCGTCGTAATTGATGCCTCCGACTTCCCAGCCAAAGCGCATCCGCAAGCCATTCAGAACTTGCTCTAATGCGACATTTCCAGCTCGTTCGCCAATGCCGCCAAAGGTTCCTGAGATTCCGGTCGCGCCTGCCCGCACCGCCTGAATCGTGTTTTCTAGAGCCAGTCCCATATCGTTGTGAAAGTGAACGGCCAGCGGCGCATTGTCGGTACATTCCAAGAGATCACGAATCCAAATAAAGCTTTTCTCAGGCGTGAGCGCTCC
>DBGGTD010000402.1:0-2538 GCA_051162585.1 Elainellaceae cyanobacterium | reverse complement strand
ATCTTGAGCTGATTGGAAAGTCACATGTTGTGAGTTTGTCTGCACAGGCTTTCGACTGTTATTAGTATGAGCATTTGTTAGCCTTGAACTAGAAGTGGAACTTTATGAATCTTAACTATTATTTTCTCTGGAGTGAGATTTTCTAAGTAGAGATTCATCCCAGATTATTGATCATGTTGTTCTGTTGAGTTGAGGAATAATAACTTGTCCAAACAAGATTTGATTGAAATGGAAGGTACGGTAACGGATTCGCTTCCTAATGCTATGTTTCGCGTTGATTTGGATAATGGGTTTAATGTTCTAGCTCACATATCTGGCAAGATTCGGCGAAACTACATCAAAATTCTCCCTGGCGATCGAGTCAAGGTTGAATTAACACCTTATGATTTGACCAAAGGGCGCATCACGTATCGACTTCGCAAGAAATAATCAGAAAGATTTGAGCGGTTTAACGTATATCTAACATGTTGTGCTGATCGGCAATCTTTGAGATCGCCTATCCGACACTTTCATAGACAATTCGTGTTAAGATAAGTCGTTTGTAGTGTTGTTAGCGGACTTTGCGGGGAATGAAGGTTAGGCCCTCTGTTAGAAAAATGTGCGACAAGTGCCGGATTATTCGCCGTCGTGGCAGAGTGATGGTGATTTGCAGTAATCCCAAGCACAAGCAGCGCCAAGGTTAGCAAAATTTTGGCATTGGCGCTTACCGAATGAATTTGTGAATTTGCAGCTGTGACGTAAAAATTGGAGAGTTAAGCGTGGCACGCATCGCTGGAGTTGACCTCCCTCGTGATAAACGGATTGAGATAGGTCTTACCTATATCTATGGAATTGGATTGACGCGGTCAAAAGAGGTCTTGAGAAAAACCGCAGTAAGTCCTGACATTCGTGTTAAGGATTTAAGCGATTCTGATGTCGCTGCTCTTAGAGAGGCGATCGAGACTAATTATCAAATTGAAGGGGATTTAAGACGACTAGAAACAGTTAATATCAAGCGTTTGATGGATATCGGGACTTACCGAGGGCGCCGTCATCGCATGGGTTTGCCAGTACGAGGTCAGAGAACTCGTACGAACGCTCGTACACGGCGCGGTTCGCGTCGTACGGTCGCAGGTAAAAAGAAAACACCATCCAAGAAATAACTATTCTGAGGATATGGTTTCCCCTTCATCCATCTGAATCCATTTGCGAAGCAGATCATCTAGGTGACGGCAACGTATGTCCTCCGATAAGGAAGATTTCCTAACTGCTAAACTGTTGCGATTAGCGATTGAGTTGAGCATTTGTAAAGCTTCGCAGCCTCTTTTCATTTATACAAATTCTGTTGAAGGCATCAAAATATGGCACGACAACCTACCAAGAGAACGGGTCCTAAGAAGACTAAGCGTAATGTACCCAGTGGCGTGGCTCACATCCGCTCTACATTCAACAATACAATTGTCACAATTACCGATATGAACGGTGAAGCTATCTCTTGGGCTTCGTCTGGTTCGAGTGGCTTTAAAGGCGCCAAAAAAGGAACTCCCTTCGCCGCGCAAACTGCAGCAGAAGGCGCAGCTCGTCGTGCGGCCGATCAGGGGATGAGGCAAGTAGAAGTGATGGTGAGCGGTCCTGGAGCAGGTCGGGAAACAGCTATTCGGGCTCTGCAAGGTGCAGGTCTGGAAATCACGCTGATTCGAGATGTCACTCCTATTCCTCACAATGGTTGTCGTCCTCCTAAGCGTAGACGAGTTTAATATTGGCAGTCGGTAGTTTGAGGGAGCGTAGCCGTATCTCAGTTAGTTGAGGTTGCTATTGAAATTGCTGCCTCGATTTAGCTTTTGTGAACAGATTTTGTGCAGAGATACTTTTGTATTTCTGTCTTAAAGGAAGAGGGAGGTTGGTCAATGGCACAGTTCCAAGTTGAATGCATTGAGTCAGATACAGGTGATGATCAAAGTTTATATAGCAGGTTCGTTTTAGAGCCTCTTGAGCGTGGTCAGGGCATAACTGTTGGGAATGCGCTAAGGCGAGTATTGTTGTCTAACTTGCAAGGAGCTGCGGTCACTGCTGTTCGCATTGCGGGTGTCACTCATGAATTTACAACTGTTCCTGGCGTTAGAGAAGATGTCCTAGATATTCTTCTAAACATGAAAGAGATTGTTTTGAAGACCTATTCATCTCAGCCTCAAATTGGTCGGTTGTTGGTTCAAGGAGATGCGACTGTAACTGCTGAACACTTCGATTTGCCTGCAGAAGTGGAAATCATTAACCCTTCACATTATGTTGCGACAGTTTCGCCGGGTTCAACGTTGGAAATGGAGTTTCGCATCGAAACAGGGGTTGGATATCGTGCGGTCGAACGAGGACGAGACGAAACGGCAGCCTTAGATTTCCTTCAAATTGATGCAGTGTTTATGCCGATTCGAAAGGTAAATTACACGATAGAAGACGCTCGTGTTGGAGGGTCTCTGGAGAAAGATCGGTTAATCATGGATATTTGGACCAACGGTAGTTTGACTCCACAAGAGGCTCTGAGTCAGGCTGCGAATATTCTGG
>DBGGTD010000401.1:0-4526 GCA_051162585.1 Elainellaceae cyanobacterium | reverse complement strand
ATCAATGTCCGGTGACGGGGGCTATTACAGGCTTGCGTTGGGTGAGTGAAGCCCGCTTCTTCAATGGCGCTTTCGATATCAAAGGTGAAATAGTCATCCAAATAGGGTTCTGTACTTTTGAGCAGCGTCAGGATATAAGGTGGCATCGCTGCATAGATTTCAGATTTCGGATTCATTTCCATGATGGCGAGGTGCCCGCCAGGGCGTAAGACGCGTCGAGCTTCATGTAAGATGCTGACGGCAGCCGTGCGAGGCAGTTCATGGAACAACAGAAACGCTGAAACCAGATCAAACGACGCATCCGGAAGCCCTGTGGCTTCGGCGGGAGCGTGAATCCAACAGACGGGTACCTGTCTTTGGCGAGAACGATAGTGGGCGATCGCCAAAAAATGGGGTGACAAATCCACACCTGTTAGCTGAGCATTCGGGTAGTAATCGTGGAGCGCAAACGTGCTCATGCCGACGCTGCATCCGAGATCAAGAATATCAGTAGGTACTGGAATTTGAACCTTGAGCCTATCATGATAGCTTTGCCGGAGCCGAGCATCCCCGTTTACTCCCTCATTCCACAAACGCGCATGAACTGCTCTAGCAGCCACCTCAACCTCCATTGCCGGTTGCCAGCCTAGATTCCCCTCTTCATAGGCATGAAACGATCGCAGATAGTAATCGGGATATGCCAAATTTGGATTCTCGACCTGTTTCAACTCAGCATCCCAATCAGCAGAAAAATCGGTTGCTTGCTTGCGCGATCGCAATGCTTGAACTTCCTCTCGCCAATATACGCCAATAGATTCAGCGCGTTTAATCATCATGGAACGCGCCTGATGTTTAGCGAAATCAGCAAGCGGTTTTACGGATAAAATTCCATTGATGAGACGAGACGCTAAATGAGGAACACGAGCAGCAGCAACAGTCATAGGGGATAGAGCGTTATTCGTTACAATGCTTACACCAAGTGAGCACTCAGTAATGCCTTAGCTGAGTGGGGGTGACAATGCGTTGAAACCACTTCACCAACTTGATTAAACCTTGAATCGGATTAACGTCGTGATGTTCATACACGTTATTTAACGTAATTTGGCTTTCAGGTGTTGGCTATCAGCTATCAACTATCAACTTAGTCATCAGATTTCCAAATGGAGTGGTGTAATCCGCGTTAGTCTGTAAAGGATACATATTTAGGGTTACTATTCAACCCTCAATGGTCAAAATTTTGAGTGTCATAGGTTGATTGTATTTATGAGGCAGTTCTACTTCGGTCTAGATGAGAATGGTCGCAAGCGGTTTGATTTACCAGGTGCTCGTCCCCATTACAATCCCGATCGTCCGGGACAGGTTAAACATATTTTTTTGGATTTGACGCTAAATATTCCTCAGCAAACCTATCAAGGAATCTGCACCATTCGGCTCAATCCAATCCGCACAGGAATTGATACCCTCACGCTCGATGCAGTCAACTTGTCACTCGATGCAGTCACAGTTGATGCAGTCGACCAACCCTTTGACTACGATGGGGAGCAGCTGCATATTCGTCTCCAACGCCCGACTCAAGTAAGGGAGCCCATTGAAATTGCGATCGCCTACCACGTCGATCATCCGCAACGCGGTATCTATTTCATCGCGCCAGACGATCACTATCCCAACAAACCTGTTCAAGTCTGGACACAGGGAGAAGATGAAGATTCTCGATACTGGTTCCCGTGTTTCGACTATCCAGGGCAGTTAGCAACCTCCGAAATTCGGGTGCGCGTGCCTAAACATTTAATGGCGATCTCCAACGGCGAGTTAATAGCGACCGAAGAGGACGACGACACCAAGATTTATCATTGGCTGCAAAAAGAGGTGCATCCGACATATCTTATGACGCTTGCCGTCGGTGACTTTGCCGAGATGCAGGATGAATGGCACGATCGCGCCGTAGATAGACAAGTGCCCTGTCTTTACTACGTAGAAAAAGGGCGTGAGGCAGATGCCCAGCGCACCATGGGCAAAACACCGCAGATGATTGAGTTTTTTAGCCAAGCATTTGGCTATCCCTATCCCTATCCAAAATATGCCCAGGTTTGCGTCGATGATTTTATCTTTGGCGGCATGGAAAATACATCGACCACGCTGCTGACCAATCGTTGCCTGCTCGATGAGCGAGCCGCCCTCGACAATCGGAGTGCTGAAAGCTTAGTTGCTCATGAACTGGCTCACCAGTGGTTTGGAGATTTAGTCGTAATCAAGCACTGGTCGCACGCTTGGATTAAAGAAGGAATGGCATCCTATTCTGAAGTAATGTGGACTGAGCGCGAATATGGTGCAGACGATGCCGCTTACTATCGCCTCAACGAAGCGCGTAGCTACATTTCAGAAGACAGTTCTCGCTATCGCCGCCCGATCGTCACTCACATTTACCGGGAAGCCATTGAACTATACGACAGTCACATCTATGAGAAGGGAGCCTGCGTCTATCACATGATTCGCGCAGAGTTGGGCGATGATCTTTTCGAGATGGCCATTCATACCTTTGTTCAAGACAACGCGCATCAAACAGTCGAAACGATCGACCTGCTGCGGGCAATTGAGAAAGCAACAGGACGCAATCTACAATTTTTGTTTGATCAATACGTATTCCGGGGCGGACATCCCGACTATAACGTTGCATATTCCTGGGATGGAGACAGCAAACTTGCCAAGCTGACCGTCACTCAGACGCAAGCGAAAGACGGTGACAATGGCAGCACGAGCGAATTGTTTGATCTGCGACTTCCAATCGCGTTTGGCATCGTCAACAATGACGGCGTTAACCGTGATGATGAGCCTACCTCACATGCAGAGCCCACTCTCAAATTATTTACAGTTCGGGTTCACGAGCGCGAGCAGACCTTCTACTTTCCGCTGTCTGAAAAGCCCGCTTTTGTCAGTTTTGACGTCAACAATCACAGCCTCAAAACTGTTGCATTGGAGTATCCCGTCGCCGAACTGAAAGCCCAGCTTACATTTGACCCCGATCCGATTTCTCGCATCTATGCGGCTGAAGCATTGGCCAAAAAAGGCACGCTGGAAGCGGTCAAAGCGCTTGGGGAGGCATTGCAGGGCGATCGCTTTTGGGGAGTTCGTGCCGAAGTCGCACGGCGATTGGGTGCCATTAAGCTCGATCAGGCATTTGATGCATTGGTCTTAGGGCTCCATGATTCTGAGGCTAGAGTGCGTCGTGCTGTTGTCGAGACTCTTGCTAATATTAAAACCAAAAAGAGCTATAAAGTCCTGAAACCGATTGTGGAGAAGGGAGATGCCAGCTATTACGTAGAATCATCGGCAATACGAGGGCTCGGTAGTATTGCGGCGACAAAACTCGATGGCAAATCAAAGGAAGAGAAGGTTTTGAAGCTGCTCAAGTCGGTGTTGAGTGAACGAGCAGGCTGGAATGAAACCGTTCGATCAGGGGCGATCGCCGGACTGAGCCAGATGAAAACCTCAGAAGCCGCGCTGGATATCGTTCTAGACTATACGGCTTTGGGAGTGCCTCAGGCATTGCGGCTATCCGCAATTCGCGCACTCGGAACAATCTCATCGGGGCAAAGCAAACCCAATCTAGAGCGCATCCTTACTCGACTCGATGAACTCGCGGGCGACACCTTCTTTTTGACTCAAGTAGCCGTTGTTAGTGCACTCGGGCAAATGGAAACGATTCGAGCGGTGGGCATTCTTCGGGCGATCGCCGACCAGTCACCCGATGGTCGGGTGCGTCGTCGGGCAGATGAGGCCATTCAGCGAGTTCAAAAAGCTGCGGGTCACGATCAAGCTGTGAAGAAACTCCAAGAAGAGTTGGATCAGCTTAAAAAAGATAATCAAGATCTGAGAAGCCGTCTAGAAAATCTAGAAGCGAAGGCCGGTAGCCAACACTAACGGGCTAGACTCTAATCTGCATTGACCAATCCACTGATCACACTTTGACCAATCCATGTCGGGCTCTATCCATTGCGTTAAGCCCAGATATTGCTAATACTAAGGAGGGACAAACTCTCCTTAGTAGTCTAGATTACAAAGGCGATCGCACATTTCTTATGCTGTACGACATTCGAGAAGGCCGTATCTTTAAGAGCCTGCCCGACCATGATTGGGGCATCAAAATTCTAGAAATCGAGCCTCATGGGAAAAAGGCCGTCGTCGAATATGTATCATGTGGCTGCCCCACCGATAGCCCATACATTGGGCAGCGCAAAGTTCACCTCATGGAATATATCGAGCAAACCTTTCCGATTTTAGTCTCGTCTTAAAAGCATCCAGGCTATCCCTTTTTAACGCAATCAGCATCATGTCATGAGCAAATTGGGTCGCCATAGGTCTGCACGACATACCAATGGCAGATATTGAACAATCAACTTGCGCTGATGCAAACTGAGGTGGTTGCGCTCTGTGTCATAACAGGCGATCGCCTTAGCAATCGTCTTTGCATCATTCAGCGGAATTCCTGCCTCAATGAGCCGCCGCCAATATCCTGGCATTACATCTCGAACCGCAAGCGCCCTCAACAT
>DBGGTD010000400.1:0-6509 GCA_051162585.1 Elainellaceae cyanobacterium | reverse complement strand
ATCCTCAGTAGCTCAGTGGTAGAGCGGTCGGCTGTTAACCGATTGGTCGTAGGTTCGAATCCTACCTGGGGAGTTATCTATTTAGCCTCTTGTATGAATGCCTCGCATTAATGCGTAGTGATCGGCTGACCATTGGATGGTTTCCCGATTTGCTAGTGCGTACTTAAATGCTTTTGGGCATCTTTGGCGATCGCCTCTAGAGCAGAAAGTCTCTGCTCCATTTCTTCAAGTTTTTCATAGCAGGGTGCCATTCCCAGATAGCATCTCAATGCATGAATCACGATATCAGACTTTGATTGGCCCGTTTCATGCATTCGGTCAATGAGTGCTGCCTGAATCTCAGGTGGAATTCTGACACCAAGAAATGGATTAGCCATACCAATCACAGGGTATTGTGACTGTTGATGATAGCAACTACCTAGCAATTTCGAAGATTTATGAAAATTAACTTAGCAGACTCTATAGTTGTCACTCCCCAAAAAGTGACAATATACAAAGTTGTTATTTCTAGAATATATTTCCAGAACCCTTTACTATTAGAGCATTAGGCAGAGTCACGGGCTCGAAAGCAAAGAAGAATTATTAAAGATTTCTATGGTTTTTATAAAAGTTACGACACGTGTTTTCAAACAAAAACATTTGTTATCATTTGTTATCAGAACCTTAAAAGGGAGTTGCTGATTAGCAGCAACCAATATTAGGCATGGTTGACCAAACAAAGGCGCGTGCAAAGCTCTTAGTCGTAGACGATGAGTCTGCAATCCGTCGCATTTTAGAGACTCGCTTGTCCATGACTGGTTACGAAGTGATTACAGCGGTAGACGGGCAAGACGCAATCGAGAAGTTCGATGAAGAATCTCCTGATTTTGATTTAGTGGTTCTCGACGTCATGATGCCTAGGCTCGATGGCTATGCAGTGTGTCGGGTCTTGCGAGAAAAATCCGACGTCCCGATTATTATGCTGACGGCATTAGGAGATATTGCCGACCGCATTACGGGGTTAACGATGGGCGCAGATGACTATATTCCTAAACCGTTTTCGCCCAAAGAATTAGAAGCACGAATTCAAGCAATTCTGCGCCGAATTAGCCATGATCAAGATGCAGAAAGCCTTTCCAATCTGCCAAATCGAGGAATTGTGCGAGCAGGCGCCTTAAAAATCGATTTGGTTCGTCGGCAAGTTTGGTTTAACGACCGTCTGATTCGGTTGACTGGCATGGAATTTGATTTACTGCAACTCCTAGTAACGCGATGCGGTGATTCAGTGTCTCGCACCGAAGCACTTGAAGAAGTCTGGGGATATACGCCCCGTCAACGCGCCGATGCTCGCGTCGTTGATGTGCATATTTCACGTCTCCGCTCCAAAATTGAGCAAGATCCAAGAAATCCAGAATTCATTCATACCAATCGCGGAACCGGATATTTCTTTCGGCGAATTACGGCACCTCCTCATGCGATGGGCGCTTAGCCCGCTTCCCATCATGATGGGGGATGGTTGAACGCACGTTTTTCCAGCATATGATTCAACGTGTGGATATGCGGTAGCCCGGTATGAATACCTCGTTTTCTTCGGCGCCCTCTTCAGAGCCTTCTTCTACGTCTGAAAACCATCCCTACGATGTTCGACACCATTGGCTCTTAGACCCAGAGGTAACATTTCTCAATCACGGATCGTTTGGGGCTTGCCCGATTTCAGTATTAGAGCGGCAGCAGATTCTTCGGCAGCAGTTAGAACGAGAGCCCGTTCAGTTTGTTGAACGTGAGTTGGAAACGCTGTTCGACGACGCCCGCGATGCACTAGCGACGTTTGTAGGAACCCAAGCTGCGAATTTAGCATTTGTACCCAATGCTACTCACGGCGTGAATACAGTACTGCGATCGCTCTCATTTCAACCCGGCGATGAGGTGCTGGTCACCAATCATGAATATAATGCCTGTCGCAACGCGCTGGAATTTGTGGCAAACCGCTCGGGAGCAACTATTGTCGTCGTTCCTATTTCTCTTCCCCTGACGACCTCTGACATCATCGTGGAGCGAGTGTTGAGTCATGTTTCACCCAAAACTAAGCTGGCACTCTTAGACCATGTGACGAGCCCGACAGCAATCGTGATGCCGATTCAGCGATTGGTGTCAGAACTTAACCAGCATGGCATTGCCACCCTGATTGACGGAGCCCACGCGCCCGGTATGGTGCCCCTTATGCTAGACCAATTGGGAGCCGACTACTACACCGGAAACTGTCATAAATGGCTTTGTGCGCCCAAGGGAGCCGCATTTCTCTATGTCAGGCCAGACCGACAATCGCACATTCATCCGCTCGCTATTAGTCATGGCGCGAATGCAATCCGGGGCGATCGCTCCCGATTCCACTTAGAATTTGACTGGGTCGGAACAACAGACCCCACTCCTTATTTGTGCGTGCCTGACGCAATCCAGTTTATGGGGTCACTCTTACCGGGAGGGTGGCACGCACTCATGCATCACAATCACCAATTGGTGTTAGCAGGCAGAACCGTGCTTGCCAAGGCATTGCACAATCAACCGCCCATTCCAGACGACCTAATCGGCTCCATGGCAGTTTTATCGCTACCCAATGGAGAAGCAGCCTCGTTACATCGCGCGTTGTTTGCTCGCTTCAAAATTGAGGTTCCGGTGATCCCCTGGACACACCCATCTCAGAGATTGATTCGCATCTCAGCGCAGATTTATAACACGTTGGCAGAGTATGAACGATTAGCCGAGGCATTAACCGAACTGTTAGAGTCTGAAGCATTATAGCAATCCCAGATGGGTTGTGAGCGGTGGGGCGAGCGGCGCCCGCCCCACCGCTCACGCACAATTCACAAGCGATTTAGGATCGCTATATTTTCTCAATATTTTGATGAACTACCCCGCCGCAAGCAGCGGGGTAGTTCATTCATGGCGACCGTCAATCCATACCCAACTTGCATGATGTAAGAGGTATGCGGTTCGATGATTTGGGTAAACAATGCAAGAAAAAAGAGCGTCACTTAGCCCCATAGCCGTATACACCCCCGCCTGCCGGTGCGTGAGGCTATTTCGCAGCGTAATGACAAAATTTGGACCTGGGCTCATCACCGCGAGACACCCAATGACGACAATTGCCAACCATTGATCAATAGTCTGCATGGCTTGTTTCCCTAGACATTAAACATTGCTTCAGGTGGAAATGGGGTGCGGACTGAAAACGCATAGGCAGTTGCCCCCTGCTGACAGAGATGGTCAAGCCGTGCTTTCGCCTCTTCAACAGTGGGAAGGTGTCCTGCTGGAACCCACCATAGGACTAGTGTGGGTTGGTTGGCTTTCTCAAACCAGAGATGGCGATCGCGCATGACGTGTCCATGCTGGCTGCGATAGACAAAGGCTGTAAATGCTTCGATTGACTCCCAAACGGAGAGATTGATTAAAAGTCGGTCATCATCATAGGGTCGAAAACTGGTGGCATCGTTGTCTTGATCATTTGTCAACCGCCAAATAAATCCTGGACTGTGGTCGGCGATCGCATTGATAGCATCTAACTGAGCCACAAAATCTGCCATGATGGGATCATCCAACGATGCTCGTATCGTCCCAATATTAATTTGAGCCAAATGATAGTTAGCATGGTCGCTAAATGTCTGCATAGGTAAGCGGGTCAAATCGTCTGAACATCAACGTACTGTGCAAATCGTAGTTCTCGGTAGAGCCAGATTGCACCCATTTTGATAGAACCAGGTGCCCTATGCTTTGGCTGTCATTAGATCGAACATCCTCCACTCCACTCCTCCGCCAGATTTATCTCGAACTGCGCGATCGCATTTTGAAGGGAAACCTTCCTGCCGGACAAAAATTGCCATCTAGCCGAGAGTTGGCACGTCATCTCAACGTGTCGCGCAATATTGTCTTGGAAGCCTATGATCAGCTAATCGCAGAAGGCTATTTAGAATCACGTCCCCGATCGGGTACCTATGTTGCCCAGGGAGCCTATTGGGAATTTACTGATTCGGCTCCTAAGCCAGCCCCATCTGATGCCTCGCTGTATCTGACTTCACCTGATTTGATCGACTTCCGTTCAGGCATTCCAGCATTGGATGCTTTTCCGCGAAGACGTTGGAGTCGGCTTGCTCGACAAGCACTTCAGGATGCACCCACCGATGCCTTGAGCTATGGGCTTCCACAGGGATGTATAGTACTTCGAGATGTCTTAGCACACTACTTGCAAAAGACGAGGGGTGTCCGATGCAATGCCGAACAACTCGTCATCACAAATGGCGCGACGCAAGCTTATTCGCTTATTGCAAAGCTGCTCACCTCACCCAAAGACTCAATCGTCATTGAAGATCCTGTTCCGACTGAAATTCGGCAAATTTTCTCTGGATTTGGGCTGTCATTACGGTCAGTTCCGGTTGACGCCTGTGGGCTGCAAACTGAAGAACTACCGCGCGATCGCACTCCTCGCTTTACCCTAATCACTCCCTCTCACCAGTTTCCGATGGGCTGTGTGTTGACTATTCAGCGTCGCATTGAACTCTTACGCTACGCCCAACACACGCACGGGTATGTGATAGAAGACGACTACGACAGCGAATTTCGCTATGAAGGAACGCCCGTAAACTCGCTCCAAGGCATGGCTCCTGAACAGGTCATCTATGTCGGGACCTTTAGCAAAACCTTACTGCCATCGTTGCGACTGGGCTACATGGTACTTCCATCATCTCTAGTTGAACCGTGTCGGCATTTCAAGCGGCTCAGCGACCTGCATTCGTCTTCCCTCGAACAGCTCACCTTGACTCAATTTATTCGACAAGGCTATCTAGAACGGCATATTGCCCAAATGAGAAAGCTGTATCGATCGCGCCGAGATACCCTCAAGCACTGCCTTAACCATCACTTTGGCGATCGCATTCGCCTCTTGGGAGACTCCACCGGATTACACCTGGTTGCAGAATTTCGAGATTTATCATTTTCTCCATCATTGTTAGAGGCGATTGCCAACCAGAAAGTGCGTGTCTATCCGGTGTCTCACTATGCGCTGAATCCGATAACCCATCAAAATCAAATTGTCTTGGGCTATGGAAACATGTCGATATTCGATATAGAACGCGGAATTGAGCGGCTTAAGGCGGCATTATATCGCGGCGGCGGCGGACACGCCTATCTGTAAGTCTATTCGTAGGGTTGGCCGTTAATTTACCACTCAGAACACCAAAATTATCACTCGGAACAGTAATTAAACATCTCTGAGCACTAATTAAGCAGGTGCAGTTTTGTAACCTTGGCGATCGCCCCATGTTGGACAGTCATTGTTCACTATCCGATGGGAATTGTTTACCATCCGATAGTCATCATTCACGATCCGATAGTGATTGTTCACTGTCCGATGGTCATCATTCACCATCCGATAGTGCTTATTCAATATCCGATGGTCATCATTCAACCTCTGATATTGAACGGTTTATATCGGATATTAAACGTTCTATATCGGATAGTGAATGTTCTATATCAGATGACAATCGTTCACTATCTGATGGTCATCATTTCATATCCAGTTGAGAAAATCTTATATTTCGCATGGATTGATCACTATCCAATATCAAATTTTCACTACCCGATATCAAATGAAGTCGGTCGGATATGAAATCGAGACCAACGAGATTAAAGAATTTAATATCGCCAGGCAAATGGTGCAGTTCGTCTAGCAAATCGAGACCAACGATTGTGAAATAGAAACAGCTCATATAAGTTTTCTTGATTCGGGGATGCAGCTTGCGCGATCGGGTGATGGAGTGATGGAGTAATCAAGTCATCTCCATCACTCCCCTATTTCAATACTGCTAGACGCGCGATCGCCAGCGAACCAGATAACTCATCACGTCACCTTGTTCGGGTGTGATGATGATGCCCGTTTCAGGCACTTGAAGTAACGGACTCCACAAGCGCTGTTCCACATAGCCCAGGACGTGCAGATGATTAATAGTACTTTGCACACCGTTGGTAGAACCGAGCAGAATATGCCTCAATGGTTCTCGCTTAGGTTGAGCAGTAGGAGATGCAATCAATAGCGGACTGGTCGCCTCACCATCAAGGGCAGGCGATGAACGATAGGGTAAACATTGCATTGGGATTCCTCCAATTAACCAGGGTAAGGAATCCCAAAAACCTGGCCGTCCCAGACGGTGTACAGTGCGAGACGGCCTAGAATAAATCTAGCCTTCGCGACTGGGTATCGCAGTCGTGGGGGTCAGGTATCGGGTTTTGTTGGCGCAATTCCCGGTACCGCCTGACCAAGTTCTTGGGAAAACAAGCTGACGAGTAAACAGCTATAGCTCCAAACGCTACCGAATTTGACGAACCAAGTCAAGTCAAATTTGATACTAATTTTTGATGAGATGACTGGATAAGCAGAGTGCAACTGTTGTGAATGATGCACTCAGCTTTAGAATTTCTTAATGGCAAGTTTTGGTGGAGAGTGGCTAGGATAAGGGGCGATTAGGTGAAGTCTGTTAAGG
>DBGGTD010000399.1:0-3154 GCA_051162585.1 Elainellaceae cyanobacterium | reverse complement strand
ATATTCTCGAACCTGATATGACACATTACAGCAACTACAGTGGCTGCGGCAACGCGATTGAGGCAAATAGTCCTATTACATCACGGCTAATCGTAGACAGCTTGCGCTATTGGGTATCGGAGATGCATGTGGATGGGTTCCGCTTTGATTTGGCGTCTGCCTTAGCACGCGACTATCATGGTCACGTGTTAGAGACGCCCCCACTGCTGTGGGCTATTGAAACCGATCCAGTGCTGGCTCATGTCAAGCTGATTGCAGAAGCGTGGGATGCAGCAGGACTCTATCAAATAGGAGAATTTATTGGCGATCGCTTTGCCGAATGGAATGGCCCATTTCGTGATGACGTGCGGCGGTTTGTCAAGGGCGATCGCAATACGGTCGGCAGACTGGCAGCCCGAATCTTAGGCAGCCCTGATATTTATCGACATCCCGACCGTGATCCGTGTCGTAGTATTAACTTCATCACCTGCCACGATGGTTTCACGTTGAACGACCTTGTTTCATACAACCACAAACATAATGAAGCGAATCATGAAGAAAATCGGGATGGAGCAAACGACAACTACAGTTGGAACTGTGGTGAAGAAGGAGAAACACCGAACCCCGAGATTCGATCACTTCGTCTGAAGCAAATCAAAAACTTCTTTACGATTTTATTGGTGTCTCAAGGAACCCCCATGATTTTGATGGGGGACGAAGTTCGACGTACTCAACTCGGCAACAACAATGCCTACTGTCAAAATAACGAGTCGAGCTGGCTAGATTGGGCAAAGATCGACCACCATGGAGACGTACTGCGATTTGTCCAAGGTTTGATTCATGCCTCTCAAAAACTCAGACTGTTTGAGCGAGAGACCTATTTGAACGTTTGCCCTGATCATGACAATGTCAATCTCGTCTGGCATGGTGTTTGCCTCAATCAACCTGATTGGAGCGACGATTCTCATTCTCTGGCGTTTACGCTGTATGAGCTGGAGGTTGATGAACGCTTACATGTGATTCTCAATGCCTATTGGGAGCCCTTGACGTTTGAGCTACCCGATATACCCGATGGGCGATCGTGGCGACGCATTGTGGATACAGCGCTGCCCAGTCCAGATGATTTCTGTGACGTGATGGTTGCTCCAGTCGTTGATGGAAATCGATACCGGGCAGAGGCTCGCTCCAGTGTCATACTGTTGCGTCACTAGCCGCATCGACTCAGCACAGAGGGTCAACGTATACTAGTTGATACGTCTACTTGGCTCACAAACCTATAGCCCTACGGGCTTACCACACGTTGAACGTCCTAACGCGAGCGCGTACGGCCACATCAAAGCTGGCGGGTAAAGCAGCCAGATCCTGAGTAGACGTTTACTTGAAATCATGATGGTAGATTTAGATAGTTATGACAGCTCAGTCGTCTCACATTGTAGGAACCTATTCCAACCCAAAAGATGCCAGTTATGCTGTAAAAGCCTTGGTAGTCATGGCAGGGTTAAAGCAAGATCAGGTTTCGATATGCCCAACTGACGATGAGACAACGCAGTACCATGTCAAGGTCGCTGGATCGCCGTCAACTATTGACCAAGCCAAAGCATTTCTAGGCGAAACCCATAAACCCCAAGCAAGCTCAGATGACAATAAAAGTCTTTACGGGTTGAAGCATGCTCGCAATCTCATGGCGTTTGATGATTTGGAATTGCTATATTTAGCCAATCACAGAATGATCTTGCGCCTGCTTGAGAATGGTCATCACCTGCTCGTAGCGTTTTATTTTATCTTGGGTATAAAAGTAGTAAGCTGCTTGCTGAAAACTGGCGATCGCCTCCTCAGACTGCCCCATTTGATAACGAAGCATCCCCAAGTTAAAGTAGGTTTCAGCATGGGTTGGGCTAATTGCTAAAACCAGATTAAAGTCACGCAGCGCAGCAGCCTCGTCTCCACTCCGATGAAAGGCACACCCTCGATTGAAGTATGCTCTAGTATCTGAATCTTGGTAGGCGATCGCCTGCGAGAAATCTGCAATGGCTTCATCATGCTTTTCGAGGAGTAAATAGGCTACACCCCGGTCATCGTAAACTTCAGCCACACGCGCAGGCGGTAACTCAGGGCTGAGTTGAATTGATTGATTGTAGCTAGCGATCGCCTCTTCGTAATGCTTTAGCCCAAACTGCGCCAAACCTCGGTTATAAAACGCGCGATAATCCCCTGGCACCATGACAAGCAGTTGATTGTAATCTGCGATCGCAGCAGCATAGTCTTCACTGCGATAGTAGGCTAAGCCTCGATTGAGATAAGATTCACGATTCGCAGGGTTGAGTTGAATGCCTTGAGTGCAATCGGCGATCGCTTGCTGATAGTGAGCAAGTTCTAGATGGATCAAACACCGATTACTGTAGGCCGCCGCTAGCTTCGAATTTTGTTGTGTTTTATCGTTTGCAATAACTTGAGTAAATACATTTATTGCCTGTTGATACTCGTGGCGTTGATAAGCACGAACGCCTTGCTGAAACATCTCTGAGAAGGGCGTTGTCTCTGCCCATACTGGAGACATTAAGAATATCAAGGTGAGCGCGATCGTCATCCCTAGTGTCGCGATTAGTCTGCGTAAATAGTTCATAGAAGCAGTTAGGCTACCATCCCGTTTCTGCTTGGTCTAAGACGTAGGCAGCGACGTTTTCGATTTGAGAGTCACTGAGACGACCTATAAATGCTGGCATCGCCATCTTGCCGTTTGTCACCTGATATTTGATAGCGTCTAACGATGCCATGTCATATTTCTCTAGATCACTTTTCTTGAGCGTCTTCGCACCATTGATGACATTACCACCACCCATGTGACACGCCGCGCAGTTATTGGCAAACACTTTAGCCCCATCGTTCACATCTGCGGCGGTTGCAGAGGGAATAAAGACCAGTAGGGCCATGGCGATCGCCACGATGGCTGATATTAAATGTTTTACTAAATGTTTCAAATGTTTCAACGCACACTCCTTAAAAAATCAATGGGTATCCCTTATCATGAGCAAGCATTTGGCGATCGTCAAAAGACGGCATGTCAAACATGATGAGGTGTGAAATTCCTCAACCTATTTGGCAGCCACCAATTTCCCAACTCCAGAGATAATGGAGTAGAGCAGACACCGATTGGTACTCAAATGGCTTACTACAT
>DBGGTD010000398.1:0-4839 GCA_051162585.1 Elainellaceae cyanobacterium | reverse complement strand
CGACTCACCGGAACAAGTTCGCTGCCCGACGTCTGATCGGGGCTGTCATTCGGAGTAGAGTCGGAGTTTTCGTGAAATAGATCGTCAGGCATGAGAATAATCGATAAACATATTACGATGCAGGGTGTTTGCTATCTGTGGTTTTCTCATTGGTAATACTAAGCTGTTGGAGCTGTTGCTCGACGTCTTGGAGTTGGTTATACGTCAAAATCAACCCAACTGTGAGGGCGATCGCAACTCCTCCTAACACGATGACGGCGATCGTCAGCCACACTTGCAATCGATTCGTAGATGTTTTGAGCGATCGCAAATCATCCTGCGTCTCACTCAAAAACTTCATCGCTCTCAAGTCAGACCAGACGGTATATTGCCGAGGCTGATTTTCTCCTTGCTGATGTTGGGACATTCAATACCTAGGCAAACTGCATCGGTGCTATTCTCGCGTTAATTCTGTCGATGTATGGTGAATCGGTTAACAAGGTTTACAAAAATTAGTGCCATTATCTCAACTTCATTTAGCTTTTAGCTAATTTGAATTTATGATGATCACGCTCAAATTAGGTCGCAAACTTGGATTCATCTATGATTACCTCGACTTTAATACCGTAATCGTCATTTTTGAAGCTCTCACTACTTAAACGTTTGTTGAGAAACCTTATATACAAGTGATTGCGTCTTTGTATGCGAAGAGGTCCATATTGGCTGTCAATCAGTTGAGCCTTTATTTCAATCCGGCTTTATAAATCTGGCTTTATATCAATACTCCGCAAACTTTACTCCGCAAACTTTCCCGCTTGCTGCTTACCCACCGTCTAAAGCAACTATGACCGATTTTGTGGACCCAATTTTCCTGACGCTAGCCATTATCGCCTTGGCATTGGTGAGTTTTATCGCAGAATGGCTACCTGTTGACCTAACCGCCCTTGCAGTTGCAATCCTCTTAATGGTATTGGGCTTAGTCACTCCTGAGGAAGGAATCTCTGGATTTGGAAACTCTGCCACGATTACCGTTATGGCGATGTTTATTTTAAGTGCTGGAATTTCCCGAACGGGGGTGATTCAACAAGTTCGAGATTTTCTCATGAGTTGGGGCGGGAAACAGCTTCCCCAACAAATTTTTGTGTTAGGCATGACGGTGGGGCCAATCACCGCATTTATCAATAACACAGCCGTAGTTGCGGTGTTCTTGCCCATCGTCGAAGACTGGTGCAAAAAGCAAGGAATCTCACCGTCTAAAATGTTGATCCCCTTGTCGTATTCCACCATCATGGGAGGCATGCTGACCGTCATTGGCACTTCAACTAACGTCTTGGCGAGTGGGATATCCAAGCAGTTGGGGTATGGAGAATTTGGGTTATTTCAGTTTACCGGGCTGGGCGTTGTGATTTTTATTATGGGAATGACCTACCTAGCCTTGGTTGCGCCTCGATTGCTCCCGGCTCGCAGAGCGTCATCCAATGATTTTATCAGCGGCGACTATGCCCTTAAAGAATATGTCAGCGAAGTAGTGATTACGCCTGGGTCTAGCCTCGTGGGTCAAACGCTGCGCTCGACAGGGATTCAGCGGAAATTTGATGTTGACATATTAGAGATCATTCGAAATGGCAGTCACTTTGCTCAACCGTTAGCTGATAAGCCTTTGATGGCAGGCGATATCTTGCTGGTGCGCGGCGGCAAAGATGATTTATTGAATATCCGGGAGGAGAAGGGATTAGAGATCTTACCCGATGTGCAATTTGGGCAAGACTCTCTAGAGTCGGAGCTGAGCTCTGGTGAGGAAAGCATTGCAGAAGTTCTGATTTTGTCGAATTCTCGCTTGAGCGGGTCAACGCTTAAAGAAATCCGATTTCGACAGCGCTACAACGGAACTGTCTTAGCTATTCGGCGAGGTCAAGAACTCATTCGAGAACGGCTAGGTAAAGTGCCGCTTCGTTTCGGCGATTTGCTGTTGGTGCAAGGTCCGCGAGAAAGTTTCGTGGGGCTTCAGACAACCCGCGAGTTGTTGGTGCTAGAACAGCGCGATGTCGAAACATTGCGACAGGATAAAGCCGGAATTGCGATCGCTATCATTTTAGGATCCGTCGTACTTGCTGCGTTCAATATCATGCCCATTATGGTCAGCGCCTTAGCAGGCGTGGTGTTGATGATTATCACCGGCTGTCTCAAACCTGGAGAAATCTATGGCGCTGTCCGGTGGGACATTATTTTCTTACTATCAGGGTTGATCCCACTTGGGATTGCAATGGACAAATCAGGTACGACCCGATGGCTTGCTGACCAGCTCCTGGCGTTAGGGGGAGACCTGTCTGGGTATTGGATTTTGACATTTTTCTTCATTGCCACGTCGTTGCTCACCGAAATTATTTCAAATAATGCATCCGTCGTGCTCATGATTCCGGTTGCGGTTGAGGTGGCAAAAACTCTCGAACTCAATCCGCTGGCGTTTATGTTTGCAGTTACCTTTGCTGCATCGAATAGCTATATGACTCCGATCGGCTATCAAACCAACACGATGGTCTATGGTGCAGGTGGATATAAATTCTTAGACTTTGTCAGGGTCGGAGCTCCACTTAACTTAATGATGGCGATCGTGACTCCCCTGATGATTATTTGGATTTATGGACTGTAACCAAATCCTTCTGATGAAGCGGTAGGATCATCATGAGAGAGCACAATGCACGCCGTTTGTCAGGTTAATGGTTATTCAAAAAACAATTCAGCGCATCAGCCAATTGGGGCAGTTAGGGTCTAACGAGCTGCGCAAATGGGACCCCATCGTCAAAGAATTTGAACACGTTGTAGGCAAAAAGGGCGTTGTCCGCCGTCGAGACGAATTGCTGGTCTATGAATGTGATGGGCTAACGAGCTATCGCCAACGCCCTGCAGTAGTGGTGCTTCCCCGTACTACTGAGCAAGTCGCAGACATCGTCAAAGTGTGCGATCGCCATGATGTGCCGTTTATTGCTCGGGGCGCAGGGACTGGCCTCTCCGGTGGAGCCTTACCCATTGAAAACTGCGTGCTCATCGTCACCGCTTTGATGAAGAAAATCCTAGACATTGATCTGGAGAATCATCAAGTCGTCGTCCAACCGGGCGTTATTAACAACTGGGTCACCCAAGCCGTCAGCGGAAGTGGCTTCTACTACGCACCCGATCCGTCAAGTCAGGTTGTGTGTTCTATCGGCGGCAATGTTGCCGAAAACTCTGGAGGTGTTCACTGCCTCAAGTATGGAGTTACGACCAATCATGTCCTGGGGCTGAAGCTGGTGTTACCAGACGGATCAATTGTGGATGTCGGGGGTCGAGTTCCAGAAATGCCAGGGTATGACCTAATGGGGCTGTTTGTTGGTTCTGAAGGGACACTAGGGATTGCGACAGAAATCACGTTAAAGATTCTCAAAGCGCCTGAAGCGATTCACGTCTTACTGGCAGACTTCATGACGATTGAAGCGGCGGGGCAAACTGTTTCTGACATTATTAGCGCTGGCATCATTCCGGCTGGGATGGAGATGATGGACAATTTCAGCATTAACGCCGTTGAAAATGTCGTCGAAACAAACTGCTATCCCCGCGACGCCACCGCTATTTTGCTCATTGAAATCGACGGATTAGACGTAGAAGTTGCCGAAAATGCAGCCAGAATCGAGACGATTTGCCGCAAAAACGGGGCGCGGAGCATTACCACTGCCACCGACCCTAAAGAACGATTGACCTTGTGGAAAGGGCGCAAAGCTGCCTTTGCCGCGATGGGCAAAATTAGCCCAGACTATTATGTTCAAGATGGGGTCATCCCTCGCACCAAGCTGCCTTACGTGCTTCAAGAAATTGCGGCATTGGGCAAAAAACACGGCTACGCGGTGGCAAACGTGTTTCACGCGGGCGATGGCAACCTGCATCCGCTCATTCTCTACGACAATTCAGTTCCAGGGCAGCTTGAAGCCGTCGAAGAACTCGGGGGTGATATTCTCAAACTTTGCGTAAAAGTAGGCGGCAGCATTTCTGGAGAACACGGCATCGGGGCAGATAAACGCTGCTATATGCCTGACATGTTTACCCAAGCAGACTTAGAGACGATGCAGTGGGTACGTCAGGTGTTTAACCCCAAAGGGCTTGCCAATCCTGAGAAGATATTTCCCACGCCTCGAACCTGCGGTGAAGCAGCAAGGGCGATCGCCCAGCAGCAGTTCCCAGATGTGGAGCGATTTTAGGCAATCCAGTGACAAATTGTAAAATCACCCAACTGGGTGAGACGGCTTGGGTGAGGTGGCTTCTGAGTAATTTCCGTATTCTAAATTCATAGGAACTGGACACGCGAAGACTGCGCTAAAGGGGGCAAAAGCAGACTAATCGTTGGTCCGATGTTCCTCCAAGGATGCACGTTGCTACGCCCGGCAGGAATGCTGGGTGTTTTTTTCTTAATTAGATGAAACCAGGTTGGTGAAGCGTTTCGCTCGTCATAGTGAATCCGTGATGCCAAAATTCTTTGCGAGAATGATATTTTATTCTGGCTCATCCATGCGTCCTTGTGCATCAAACTGCCCGTTTTTGTGTGGACGAGAACCGCCCATAAGTTCGACTGGCAAATTTCCGCTACGCACGTGCAGATCGCGTTGAGGGAATGGAATTTCAATATGGTGCTGGGCAAGCAGCTTAAAAATTTCAAAGTAGAGGTCGCTTTTGATGATGGGCTGAAGATTGGGTTCGACAATCCAGACTAAAAGCTCGAAATCGAGCGAACTGTCGCCAAATCCCTTAAAAAACACCTGAGGCATGGGAGTCGCCACTATATGCTGATGGCTGCGCCCCGCTTCTAGCAAAATCTTACGCACGACCTCTGGA
>DBGGTD010000397.1:0-5846 GCA_051162585.1 Elainellaceae cyanobacterium | reverse complement strand
ATGGTTCTGATGACATTTTATATTTGGGAACCAGCGAACTGACTAGTCTCGGTCTAGATACCAATGATGACGTAACGGTCGTCTATGAAGGCGATGAGGCGATCGCCCTAATTCGGGCTGAGGAAGTCGTCACGCTGAATGCCTTAGAACCTGAAGTAGAACCATCTACTCCGATGGCAGATGAACCTGCCGACTCTGAGACGACGATTACTCAAGACAGCCAAGATCCTGAATCTGACATGATGACCCAGGACGATGAGATGGAAGAACCCATGACTACTACTCCATCGAATGAACCGATACCTGCCCTCTGGTAGATTGGGTTTGCGTTTCCTTTCTAGCTCACGATAAATAGTTTTTCTAACTGCTTGCGAACCCACGCAACGGGGTTGAGATCGTATTCTTCGGCATTGAGTATGCCAAGGGAACGCAACTGCTTTTGTTGATGAGAAAGGTCTTCCTGATATTTGCCAAGCTCTTGTACCAATGTGTCATAGAGCTTGGGTTGATCTTTCAGCAACTTCTTAAACCCGTCTGGGCTAATCTCAAACAGCGTTGTTTCCTCGGTTGCCCAGACGGTAAACGTGCGGTTAATGCTTAACATCAGCGATAAGTCTCCCACAAAGTCGCCTGCACCCAGCGGGCTAGGGGCTTGCTTGAGACGTTCGATCGCATATTCAACCCGCCCTGACAAAATGATATAAAATGCGTCGCTTGGGTCACCTTCCCGAAACAAGATTTCTCCTGAGTCTAATCGCTTGCGATGACCAATTTCAATCAGTTTGCGAAGTTCTAACTCTGTGCATTTTTCAAAGTAAGGAACTTGGCGCAGCAAATCCCGAATTGCAAACGGGCGCGATGGCTGATCGGTGATCTGAAGCGGCTCATTGTGCAAAATTCGATGCCCATTGTGGCGATCGTAGGCATCCAGTGGCGAATGAACGACGATGCTTGGGTTTTGCTGCCAGAGGTCGAGTTTGGGTGAGGCAAGCTTGATGCCATGCTGTCGCAGATTGTGTTCGATGATGAAATATAGCGAACTTTCGGTAATAAATTTGCGATCGATTTGATGCACCCACACCCACAGCTCAAAATTGAGCGAATAGTCTGAAAACCCTTTGAAATAAACCTCAGCCGGATATTCATACGAAACCGTTTCTTCCAAATAGGCCGAATCTAGTAGTACCTCGATCACTAAGACCGGATCGCTCCCATGCGCCACCTTGACCGGAATCGAAACCCACCCTTTGGAGTTATAAAACGTCCAGTTGATGACTCGACTCGTCATCAAGTCGTTATTTGGCACAACGACATATTTGCGCGTAATGGTGCGAATGACGGTAGACCGCAGCGAAATTTCGGCGATATATCCAGACAGGGCGTCTAGTTCAATGAAATCTCCAACTTTGAGCTGCCGTTCGATTAACAGGGTTAGACCGCTGATAAAGTTTTTGGTGATTTCTTGTAAACCAAAGCCAACACCAATGCCCAACCCCCCGGCAAGTACCGCGAGGGATGCAAAGTTAACGCCAACCGCTTGCAGCAATCCGATAAAGCATAGGGTGCCTACGCTGTAGCTAACAATCGTGGCGATCGCCTCTCGATTGCCCTGGCTAATGCCGATACGAGCTAGAAGCTGGTTGGCGAGAATGCGCTTCAAACTGATTGAAACGACCAGCACAATCAACAGCGCCAAGAGAAACTGGGCGATCGCGCTGAGCGAGATGCTGGCTCCACCAATGCGTAGCAACGACGCATCCAGAATTGATTGAACGTTTTCCCAGAATTCCGCCATTCGCATCCACGTCGATCTGAATCATGAGCAGTGCATAGTGTAATTCGTAACAGGATGCGATCACAATCCTCCAAATATTTGCCGCAAGAGGGAGTCGCTACAAGAGGCCGATTATGCCTCCACCGTTGCCACCACTTCTCCAGTCAAACGAGTATCATAGCCTCCCAAAATTTCAAGCTGGGAGATTACTCGGCGATGCCCCAGGGTGCCGAGGAGGTGTTGTACTGGAGATTCTTCCAGATACGACTTAAAGGTAACCAGGTCATAGTGAGAGTGCTGTAGTGGGACAAACCCCAACTTGAACATATCAGCGACCGAGGCTGCACTCACTCCGGCATCTACCTCGCCCTCAAGGATGGCCTGGGCGACTGCTTGATGAGATGAGGCAATGCGATCGAATCCTGATACTGACTGAGGCGAAAGCCCCGCTTCGACTAAGACCTGTTCTAATAAATTGCGGCTACCAGCGCCCCTCTCTCGATTGATGAGGGTGACATCGGGACGAATAAGATCGGTGACAGTATGGATGCCTTTAGGATTGCCCGGAGCCACGAGCAGCCCTTCTTCCCAGATACCTAAATTGATCAGCACGGCTGTCTGACCTTGAAAGGCTCGGCGCACAAACGGCACATTAAAGGTCTGAGTTTGCGGGCAGTAAAGATGCACGCCAGCAATGTGTACTTCTCCCCGCATCAGGCGTTCTAGAGCAATGGCGCTGTTGGCAAAGGTTAGATGCACTCGCAAATCTGGGTGCCATCGTTCTGCGGCCTTTGCCCACAGGGAAAGCGCCGGGGCGCAGCCCGCCACCACGACAGTATTAATCAGATTTGCGGGATCATCTAGCAGATTCACGATCACAGTATCGTGCTGCGAATCGCGAGTGGCTTCCCCGTCGGCGGGTATCAGCTCCACTCGAAATGCATCAGCCCCTACTAGCGGATGAGCAATCCACCGACCCCCAATGTTGGCTAGACTAACCCGCAACGACTCCCCTGTTGGCATGGATTGAACCGGCACCGCGACTACCGTGCTGGCATCTTGATCGAGCCAGAAGAGATCTTCGACCCGGCATCCCAATACGTTCGCCAATCGTAGAGCAACCGTAATGGAGAGAGCAGTCTGCCCTGACTCTACTCCCCCAATGGTTTGTCGACTGACGCCCGCCATTGTGGCTAGGTCTTGTTGGCTCAGCCCCAGTCGCATCCGAGTCTGTTTCAAGTTGTTACATAGCTCGTCTTTCACAGTGACACCGCGAGTCTGCCTGCAACTCAGTATGACTCTTGTCAAGTCAATATCCTACCAATACTGTTTAGAGCGCTCCCACACGCTCGACGAGAACCGTAGATTTTGTCATGACTGACACAGTTTTATGCTCAATTGCCAGTAAAGTTGACATATGCAAAAAATATTGGCTCTCATTATTGTGGCTGTTGATTAGGGGGCGATCGCCATGAAGAGACGGCATGTTGCAATAGGTTTGATGTCAACGATGATCATCGGCTTGGCGGCGATAAGTTGTGCCCAACCCGTAGGTTCGCCCACGGCTGAAACGACTGAGACAGCGAACCTAGAGGAAACCATTGAACTCACCATTTCTGTGGCTGCCAGCGTACAGGATGCCATGAGAGATGTGCAGGCCGCTTATCAGACAGAGTTTCCTGATGTTGCCATTACCTACATTTTTGGGTCGTCAGGCTCCCTAGCTCAGCAGATCGCTCAGGGCGCTCCGACTGATGCATTTTTATCCGCCTCTAAGCAATGGATGGATGATTTGGAGGAGCAGGGGCAGATTCTGGGCTCGCGCCAAGATCTGCTGCTAAACGCACTGGTCGTGATTGTGCCCCAGGATAGCGATTTTGCAGACTTCAGCGATTTTGCAACTGATAAGGTCAGCAAAGTGGCGATTGGGGAGCCAGACAGTGTCCCTGCGGGGCAGTATGCCAAAGAAGCCCTGACATCGCTAAATTTGTTTGATGCTTTGCAGCCCAAGCTGGTGTTTGGCAAGGATGTGCGGCAGGTCTTGTCTTACGTAGAAACAGGCAATGTAGATGCAGGTCTGGTTTATGCCACCGATGCCAAAATTTCCGACCAGGTAAAGGTAGTGACCACAGCCCCCGCCGATACCCACTCTCCCATCATCTACCCCGTTGGGGTCGTGGCTGACAGTGAGCATGCTGACGCCGCTCAATCGTTTGTCGATTTTCTGTCTTCAAAGATGGCGATCGCCATCTTTGAAGACTATGGGTTCACGATGGCTGAGTGATTCGCCCCGACTCATTCGTCATCATAGTTAGCTGGGACTATCATGCCTGAAAATCTCACCCCTCTTTGGATTTCGCTAAAGACGGCATGGGTTGCCACTGGTTTAGCTGCCCTTCTGGGCATACTCATCGCTCGCTGGATGGTGGGGTATCGCGGCAAGGCACGAGGGCTGATTGACGGAGTGCTCACCCTGCCACTGGTGCTGCCACCGACGGTGGTAGGGTTTTTGCTATTGCTGCTGTTGGGTAAAAACAGCCCAATCGGGCAGGTTCTCAATCAACTTGGAATCTCCATCATCTTTACCTGGACCGCAGCGGTGATTGCAGCGACGGTCGTAGCATTTCCGCTAATGTACAAAACCGTGTTAGGCGCATTTGAACAGGTAGACCTGGCGCTAATCAGTTCTGCTCGCACTCTAGGAGCCTCAGAATGGCGCATTTTCTGGCAGATTTTACTGCCTTTGGCTTGGCCCGGTGTCCTAGCTGGCACGGTCTTAGCTTTTGCCCGCGCCCTCGGAGAATTTGGGGCGACGCTGATGGTAGGGGGCAGCATTCCTGGCGTGACGCAGACCATCCCCATCACGATCTTTTTTGCTGCAGAAGCCGGACGAATGGGGGTGGCTCTGGTCTGGGTTTTGCTGATGATCGGAGTGTCACTGGTTGTAATTGCTGGCATACACTATGGCAACCGCCGTCAATCAAACCGATCGACTCCCAACAGATTGGTGAGGCGAGGATTTAACTGGATTTTCTTTAGAACGTTTAGAGAAAATCAATTTGGCTTGTCTCTAAGCGGGCGATCGCAACAAAACGGTTCCCCAACTCTATCCTCGTTCAGTCCAGCCGGGTATGGATTTTCCTCAGAGATTGACCGTGGAACGTTGCCTACTCTGGAAGGGAAGTCTTGGGAAACATTTTCTCCTGGGGCAGCAGAGTCGATGCCAATTGTTCGCTCAACGGATCCGTTAGCTAAGCGTTCTGCAAAAATCGCTGCTCGTTCCTGCCTAGAACCAACGGCCATACCCCACCCCACTGATACCAACCTAGTGGTGCGAATCGAAAAGCAGGTGTCGGGATTTTATTTAAAGGTAAAATTCCAGACGAACAGTGAACCACTGGGGCTCTTGGGCGAGTCGGGGTCTGGTAAGAGCATGACGCTGCGGTGCATTGCCGGGTTAGAGACGCCATCTCAGGGGCGCATTGTGTTGAACGGACGGATTTTGTTTGATTCCCAAAAAAAGATTAACGTGCCCAGTCGCGATCGCAAGGTTGGTCTGGTCTTTCAAAACTATGCCCTGTTTCCCCATCTCACCGTCGCCCAAAACATCGCCTTTGGAATGCGGGATATTCCCAGGCGACAACGAGCTGCGGAGGTGATGAAATATCTGGATAGGATTGGGTTGACAGGACTGGGCGATCGCTATCCTCACCAGCTTTCAGGCGGGCAGCAGCAGCGGGTGGCCCTCGCACGGGCGATCGCCATCCAACCTGACATTCTTCTACTAGATGAGCCGTTGTCAGCTCTCGACACCTATCTCCGCAGCCACATCGAAAAGCTTCTTGTCGAGGTGCTGTCTCAATACCAAGGGGTTACTCTCTTTATTACCCACAAATTAGAAGAAGCTTATCGAGTCTGCACCAATTTGCTAGTCCTCTCGGGCGGCCAGATTCAGGCAGCAGGCACGAAGGAAGACATCTTCGAACAGCCGCCAACGTTTGAGGTCGCTAAAGTTACAGAGTGCAAAAACTTTTCCCGCGCCCGCCTGCTAGATCATCATCACATCGAAGCG
>DBGGTD010000396.1:0-2762 GCA_051162585.1 Elainellaceae cyanobacterium | reverse complement strand
AGCCGTCAGGGTGGTTACCGGGTCTGCCATAGCTCATCTAAAAGTGCGGCTTTACACCTCAATTTTGCGTTATTTGTCTAAATATGCCCAACTCAGTCGCTTGCAAAAATTCCTTAAAGGAGTTTATATCTCTTAAATGCCGATGCTGACTGCTATTAGTCGACGCAAGTCGACTTTGTTTGTATAGGCGCGGCTACCCTGCGGGAACGCTTCGCGAATAGCCGCCAGCATTCAGAGGATTGTCTTTAATTCACAGAATTGGTCTAGGTTTGCGCGACAGGCCCCGGCAATTCCATCCCTGCTACACATTCATTACCTTCAATATATTTTGCTCTGCAATGGCATGTTGATGTGCCACTTCGCTAAAACAGCGCGAACAATGGCATGTTGATGTGCCACTTTGTTAAAACAGCCCCGACAATAGCATGTTGATGTGCCACTTTGTTAAAACAGCGCCAACACTGGCATATTGGTGTGTTACTTCGACACGTCCGAATTAGATGCAAACAAATTAGATGCAAAGCGCAACTATTTGGCTGGTTGAAGATGAACATATAGCTGCCCAATGCATATGGCCTTTACCTAAGGAAACACCTTTGATAGATGAAGTACCTTATCTTGCATTTGAGGGAGAGCGATCGCTTCATCGGGCAATATCGTGCGTTTTACTCGATACCCATAGTCGCCTTGAGGACTTTGATACGAGTCATGATAGATTTCAAGCACATGTTCGAGAAGATTGAAAATCCAGTAATGCTGAATGCCGTGTTTAGCATATAGCTTGAGTTTCACGGTTTGGTCATATTCGAGAGATGAATCTGCAATTTCAATCACTACGAACACATCAGATGCTCCTGGATATTGACTGAGATAGTCATCAGAGCGATCGCGCACGATTGAGAAATCTGGTTCTGGCTCACTATCAGGAGGCAAGATAATTGGAGACTGACAGCGCAACGTAGCCTGATCATCGATCAGCTTAACCAACTCTCGATTGAGCTTTGTCAAGCAAACCTCATGGGCAGTACCTTTTGCTGCCATTTGAATAATATCCCCATGAATCAGTTCAATGCGGTCATCTTCATGGAAAAACCCCAATTCTACTAATCGATGATATTCATCTAATGTGAACTGCTTCGTTGAAACAGACGACATGGCGATCGCCCTCAAAGTCGATATGCTTTACTCAACCGTAACGCTTTTTGCCAAATTCCTTGGCTGATCCACATCCAAGCCTCGTCGTGCAGCAATGTGATATGCCAATAGTTGCAACGGAACCACCGTCAGAATCGGAGACAACAGTTCATCGGCAAGAGGGACGGGCAGTAGCGAGTCGAAGGTTTCTCCAGCTTCGACATCATTCATAGCGACAACGCCAATAAGCTTTGCATCACGGGCTTTTGCTTCCTGGGCATTTGACAACACTTTGTCATACACACTTCCCGGAACGGCGATCGCTACCACAGGTACTTTTGCATCTAACAACGCAATGGGGCCGTGTTTCATTTCCCCAGCTGGATACCCTTCTGCATGAATGTAGCTGATTTCTTTGAGCTTTAGTGCGCCCTCAAGTGCGATCGGAAAGTTAATGCCGCGCCCCACAAAGATCACGTCTTGGGTTTCGGTGAACTGGTGCGCTAATTCTTCTGCATAGTGTTCTTGAGCTTCTAAGTTTGCTTCGATTTGAGATGGAAGCTGGCGCAAATCGGTGAGGAGCTGCTCTAGCCGCTCGGTTGATAGGGTTTGACGACGATAAGCAAGATCCAGTGCCAAACAGTAGAAAGCCACAAGCTGAGCGAGAAATGTTTTCGTTGCTGCCACGCCAATTTCAATGCCTGCGTGGGTATTAATGACGCAATCTACCATGCGGGTCAGGGTACTTTGGGTGCGGTTGGTGATGCCTAACAACTGGGCGTGAAACTCAGGCGCCAACTCACTCCGCCGCTGCCGTTCTGTGTTGAGCGCCGATAGCGTGTCGGCTGTTTCGCCTGACTGCGTGACGCCAATCGTTAAAGTATTGGGTGTAAGGGGCGGGGGTGCATAGCGAAACTCAGAGGCATACTGCACTTGGGTGGGAATACCGGCAAGCTGTTCGAGCAGATATTTGCCGACCAAACTCGCATGCCAGCTTGTGCCACAGGCAATGATTTGAATCTGGCTCAAGTCAGTGTATAGATCGGCGGGCAAATTGAGGCGAATGGGATTGCTTGTATGATGGGCAGTCCATTCGCTGTCAACATAGGCGTCTAAACAAGCGCGAACGACACCTGGTTGCTCATAAATTTCTTTAAGCATGAAATGCCGAAACCCATGCTTTTCAGTAGCTACGTGGGTTCCAGTTAGCAGATGAGGCTGTTTGCGGAGGCGATCGCCCTCGAAGTTATAAATCTGCACCCCCAGCGGCGTCAGGGTCGCCATCTCACCATTTTCGAGGGTGATCATTGCTTGGGTGTAAGGCATAATGGCTGGAACATCTGACGCACAGAAAAATTCACCTTGCCCAAACCCAATCACGAGCGGCGCTGAATCTTGCCGCGCAATCACGATTTCGTCTGGATAGTCAGTACAGAGAATGGCGATCGCAAACGATCCTTCAAGAGCATGTACCGTTCGCCGCACAGCCTCGGTCAATGGAGACAAGAATTGGTCTGCCTCACCACTGCTGTGCATTTCGTCAAGGTATTCGGCCACTACATTGGGAATAACTTCTGTATCAGTCTCGGTGATAAACTCATAACCTTTTTGTTTGAGGCGATCGCGCA
>DBGGTD010000395.1:0-7170 GCA_051162585.1 Elainellaceae cyanobacterium | reverse complement strand
CGATATCCCAATCCATATATAGTGTCGATAAATTCCGTGGTGATACCTGCTGCTTTTAGCTTGCGGCGCAGGTCTTTAATCAAATTGGTGACGGCTCCCTCTGTCGGAAAATTATCCATCGACCACAGGTGATCGATGATAATCGTCCGACTAAAGACCCGCTGGGGATTGCGTAAAAATAGCTCTAGCAAGCTGTATTCTTTGGGTGTTAACACCAACTCTTTTCCGGCGTAGGTGACTTGGGTCGAAGCCGGGTCAAGCGTCAAGTCTCCCCAGGTGAGCGCAGGAGAACCAGTAGGTGTGCTCGTTCGACGTAAGAGTGCCCGAATTCGAGCCATCAGTTCGTAGGGAGAGCAAGGCTTTGACACATATTCGTCTGCTCCAGCATCCAAGCCTGCAATGATGTCTGAGCTAGAGTCTTTGACTGTCAAAAGAATAATCGGCTGCTGATAGCCTTCTGAGCGAAGCTGGCGACAAATCGTAATACCATCCAGCTTAGGAAGTAATACATCCAGCAGAATTAAATCGTAGTTATACGATTGAGCTAATTCAACCCCCAATTCGCCGTCATCCGCAACGTCAACAGCATAATGCTGGTTGCTAAGGGTTTCGACCAGCAGTTCACGAATTAGCGTGTCATCTTCAATAAGCAGAATTTTCACAGTGATTCAAAATCAGGAATGCTCTGACAGGCTCTAAGTATTTACTCTTCTTGTCTATATGAATACCGCTCGTTTTTGTTCAGTATTTATACGAATACTACTCGTTCTTCATTCAGTCTTTAAAGTTTTGCGAGGTAACTATAGCAATCCCAGATGGGTTGTGAGGACGAGGCGGCGATGACAGTCTCATGGGACGAGGAAATAGCGATGTTATCACAGGCGGCCTCGGCGACGATGAAATTGATGGCGGAATGGGCAGCGACATACTCACAGGTGATAGTGGAAACGACACTATCGTTGGCGGAGGCGGCGATAATCTGCTTCGAGGCGGCAACAATCAAGATGCTCTATACGGTCGCGCTGGGAATGATGTTTTGATCGGCAGCAATGGATTTGATGCGCTGGTAGGTGGCAACGGCGAAGACACATTCGTCTTATGTGAAGGGAGCGGATGTGCCATCATTACAGACTTTCAAGATGGCATCGATTCCATTGCGCTACCCGTCGATGTCGAATTTGAAGACCTAACCATTATTCAAATCGGGGCAGATACCGCAATTCAGAATGGTGACGATCCGCTGGCGGCCCTGTTCGGCATTCAAGCGACTGCTATTACCGCAAGAGATATTGCATCAGTTGATCGGGTCACATGATTAGGTCAAGATTCTAGGACAGACAATACGGCTTTCGGCGATAGCTTGTCCTTAAACCACACCACTCTGGCAGGTGTTTCGTTAACCTTGACGCCTGCCTTTTCTAAATTTAAGCGCTCTGAAATCGCCAAAATCAGATCATCACGTCCTGACTGCCGCACCTGAGAAAACTTTTTACGGAGATACTCAGGTCGCCAATACCCCACAATTTCAAGCAAGACGGTTTGACCATCGGGATGAACGAGTCGAAAATCAGGAATCATGACGCTGCCAGGAATGGGAATCAGATCGACTTCTCGTTCTAAACGCCACTCTGTTTTGAGCGAATTCCACCGATCGACAAATGAAGACTCGAGCATACTGTCGTACGTCTTTCCCGGAGGATAGTGACTCACCAAGTTGCAGTCTGAATCTAGAGAAAAATATCGCGTCTTAACCGTATTGGTATAACCGTCTCGCATCTGGAGTTCAGCGCGGAGGCTCCACTTGGTGACATGAAGGAGCGCGGGAAGAAGTTTGGCGATATCGATGCCATATCGAGTGCTCGGTTTGAATAGACTCGTTGGCCCATCAATCGTGATAGTAAAGCCGTGATCTGCATCGCCTTCGATATAGGCCATCAGACCAAACAGCTTTAAGTATCGAAACAGCAATTTGTATTCGCCGGGGTCATTGCGGTGGGCGTTGATCGTAATGTGGCTCGCCTTATAGAAAATGCCCTGCACCTGTGAGAGGTTATAGCGATGCAGGAGTGCGTCTGGCGTGGGGGCTTCAAATTCAGTCAGAATGCGATTTTCATGAAGGTCTGCATAAAGCCCTGCCCGAATTTGGTCGGGCAAAATCTCCTGCTCAAGTTCGTGGCTGAGGCAGTCTGCGAGGTGGGTGAGCGTGGTTGAAGCTGTTTGAGGAAGAGGGGGTGCTTGAGATGATAATTCAAAAACCCGTTGCCGCAGGTCTTGAGGGTCTAACGGGCTGACAATCTCGAAGGTACTGAAGCGGTTTCTGAGCAGATGGGCTAATCCTCGTTTTAGGCGATAGTCGGTATCTTCTCCTTCGAGTTCTTGTAATTGCCGATTGAGATCGCCTTGTGTCTTTCCTTGATGCTCTTGAAACAGTGAGATTAGGTCTGTGGCGATCGCCACATGCTTTGGATTGATCGGCAATCGCTTTGGAACAATCTCCTCACCAGAAAACCGATGGACTAATAGATCGGACGGCAGCATTGACTATGAATCTGGAGCTTTAAGCGCTTCATCAAGAATTGCACGAGCCTTTTCAGCCTCGGCGCGCCCAGTTCGATAGCGAATATTGGCTTGAGCAAAATTCTTTAGCACCTTAAATCCGTCTTTGAGCGTCGTAATTTGGTCTTCGCTGATGGGCTCATCCGTAAACAGAATATCAACCAATTTGCGAATCTGAAGTGCGTCATCTCGAAGCTCTTGGGCTTTGATTTTGAGGGTTGCTAAATTGTTAAGAATTTGGACTGCTTGAACCACGGCTTCTTCGTCGTCTGCTGCTACAGTCTCTTGAGTTTTCACTTCGATTAGCTGCTGAGGGCTAAATCCTTCTGAGAGATCGACCGGCAGTTTGCCTGAATCCATCAATTCAATGATTTGATCCATTGCCTTTTCACGGGCTTTTTTAGAGTCTTTCCCTGGAACATTGAGCGTAACTTCTGGACACTGAGCAAGTGTATATTCAACCATTGTTCGATTGGTAACCGTTTAATTAATACTCATGCAGTCAAGTAAAGATAATTCATGCAGTCAAGTAAAGATAATTATTATAGCCTTACACTCTCTCGGTAAGACGTTAAACGTATATAGAGCCTCCGCGGCGTGAGAGCTCTACACACAAACCTAAGTCCGTAGGACTATATCTACTGTACAGAGAATTATTATTCATTACATTTTTACCCAGCTTGGTACGATTCGCCAAATGGGTCTAACGCAATATTCTAGCTCAGGACAGAGACTAATCGTATGACATCGTGTAACGATGAAGTATGAAGTGTTAACCTAGATCCTCTGCATTGCTGTATCGCCATGCATAGTTTGACTGCTAGGATAATGAGATCAGTATTTTTTGAATCGTAGGTTTATGAAATCGATAGAATCTGTGCCAGCAGAAGTTGTACAACAGGTCGCTGAGTATTTCAGTGTATTGAGTGAACCCATGAGGCTACGCATCCTCAACTTGCTGCGGGATGGCGAAAAATGCGTTCAAGATTTAGTCGAGGCGACCGAAACCAGCCAAGCTAATGTGTCGAAGCACCTCAAAGTCATGCTGCAAGCTGGTATTCTGACTCGCCGCAGCAAAGGCACGTCTGCCTACTACAGCGTTGCAGATGATCTAATTTTTGAACTATGTAATCTCGTGTGCGATCGCCTCGCATCCCGCATTGAGCAACAGGCTCAGCATTTTCGAGCGTTTAGCCTATCAGCGGGCAAAGAATAATCGGTGAGGAAGCACAACGCCTCAGTTCGGATTGGCTGAGTTGAGCCAATAGGTATAGATTGCTTACCGAGAACTTATAGCGGAAAATTCTCTTCAAATCCTTCGCGAGTAATGGGCTGATCAACGATCAAACCTTCACCCCCCAGCACCTCAAGAGGTTCGCCTTCGACCGATATCCAAACTCGCGAATTGGGTTCTAGGCTGGTCGCTGTATAAATAACTTGACCCAAACGACCCATCATCGAAGCGCTACCGCCGCCCACTGTAAATGAATCTGATAAATTGACATGCACGCCGTCTGACTCAACGCTTAGGTTTAGAAGCTCCGTTCCGTCAGGAATCGCAGAGAATGTTGGCGATTCACTGGGCCCATTTAGCAGCGTTTCAAACGCTGTTGTGAGTACATCGCCTGGTTCGCCTGCCTGCTGAAGCTGCACGGGTGCCGGAACCAACTCAAATCGAGTACCAGCCACATCGAGCCAGTAAATCTGAGCCGTTGTCTCGATAGATGGGGCAGCAGGTTGCGAGGGCGATGGTTCGATCGCATCCGGCGTAGTCGGAGTCGTGACGTCAGGATTACTCACATCTGAGCTTGAATGCAGAGTGTTCCACGTCCACCACGCTGTACCACCGCCGGCAGTGACCACAACGGCTGCAATCCCTGCGATGATGCCAACTGGAATACGACGTGCCTGTTGCTGATGATCTTGCATGAATCTGTTCCTCCTAAACCCGGGCTTTTGCAGCGTAGAACGTTAAATAGTTGACTGAATGATTGCGAACCGAATCAACACGATGCTTTGTTAAACGCGGTCCAATTACCACCGACATCGGTTTGTCCTTACACCTTTACACTCCGCCCAACGATGCAATGACTAATGGAAAAATTAGCGTATGATTGCTGCTACCCCATAACTATCGCTCCTCAAATAAGAGACTACAACCCAGAGTAGTCAGTTTCTGAACTGTTCTAAGGTCTGATATGAATCAGTGCCACCACTTCAATCGCATCATCCTCTATTTCTAATCTTAAGAGGCGAGCTGTAATTCCTAACAATTCTAAGTTACGAAGATTGACAAACTGGCTAATTCCCTCTGCTAGCGGTTGAATCAGTTCAGATGGAACCGCTTCACCGTCAGCCGTTACAACTGGATCAATAATCTGGAGTTGACTGCCCCTGTCAAAAGCAATACCTGACTCAATTACAATCGAGATGCGATCGCCCGTTTCTTGGTCTTGAAAGATGGCATCAAGCTGAATCCGACGCGGGTCGAGAAACTCAACCTCTGCACTCACCAAGTCTGATTGTTGGGCTGAGCTATCTGAATTGCGGGTGGGATCTAAGTTGAGATCTTGCAAGGTATCGGTTAGACGAGGCGATCGCAATGCTCGATTGATGTCATCTTTTTGCATGACGACGCGAATACCCGCGCTAAGCGGACGTTCTAACACAATATTGCCGTCTCGAAGCTGATCAACATCAACATCAATGGCATCGGTTTCGATTTCGACTGTGTCAATTCGGATATCGGCAACGGGAAACACCCCTTGAGCAGCAATCCGAACTCGATCTACGTTGCCTCGCAGCAGGTAATAACTCGGAGCATTGTCAATTCGCACGGTGAGTTCTTCGGCTGAATCAAGGCGATCGCGAATTGCGGCTTCTGTAAGAGTATCTGTCACCACTCCGACAGGAGAAAGGATGCCAACCAAACTAGAGAGGAAAATCGTAATAATTTCCATAGTTTATGCCATGTTACAGATTGTATGAGCCCTAAATTCTAGATTTAATTTTTGAATGAATCATTTGTTCAATTCTTCCATATAGCAATTCCAGATGGGGTGTGAGCGGTGGGGCGGCGCCCGCCCCACCGCTCACACACAATTCACAAGCGATTTAGGATCGCTATATGAGGTGGCTTAAAAAGAGTCAGGCTCATGTGCCTATTTACTTCCTCCGCGATTAACTGATAAGGTCAAAACTTACAAAATTTGATAGTGGGCTTCGTCGCTACGTATCTGATTTGCAACCGGAGGAGGTAGGAATGTCAGAGTGGATTAGTCAAATACGTGAACTGTTTACCGTTTTTGGATTAAAGGTTCTCGCGGCGATCGCCATTTTTATTATCGGGCGATGGGTCGCCAAACTTTCTCAGCGCATTGTTCGTCGCATCATGCGCCGCAATGATTCTGACCCAACTCTCATCGGTTTTATTAGCAACCTCACCTATTTTGCGGTGCTTGCCTGCATCATTATTGCAGCGCTGTCTCAGCTTGGGGTTCAAACTGCATCATTTGTGGCCGTTTTGGGTGCAGCTGGATTGGCAATCGGCTTGGCGCTTCAGGGGTCGCTCTCAAATTTTGCCGCAGGCGTCTTGATGCTCATTTTTCGTCCGTTCAAAGCGGGAGACTTTATTGAAGGGGCTGGCACAATTGGCATCGTCCAAGAAATTCAAATCTTTACGACGATTCTTAAATCTCCTGACAATCGCAAAATTATCGTGCCAAATTCTAAGCTACTCAGCGACAATATCATCAATTATTCTGCCGAGTCCCAACGCCGAGTCGATCTAACCTTCGGCGTGAGTTATGACGATAATCTCGATCAAGTTAAGCAGGTGATCACTGATGTATTAACGAGCGATCGCCGCATTCTCACCGATCCGGCTCCTCGAATTGGAGTCTCTGAACTGGCAGATAGTAGCGTCAACATCGCGGTATGGTCATGGGTGAATGCGGCAGACTATCTCGATGTCATGTTTGGGCTTAACGAAACTATCAAGAAGCGCTTTGATG
This sequence comes from Elainellaceae cyanobacterium, assembly GCA_051162585.1. Classification (GTDB taxonomy): domain Bacteria; phylum Cyanobacteriota; class Cyanobacteriia; order CAZCXK01; family CAZCXK01; genus DBGGTD01. Next base: position 601 of record DBGGTD010000395.1, on the reverse strand, counting down.
CAGAAGGTATTACGATTCCATATCCGCACCAAGATGTTTATATGCATCAGGTAAACAACTAGCGAAACTCGCCTTCACCTTCGGCATGCTGCGCATTCATGTCGCTTGCGAAACAATGGTAATGAAACCTCCGCTTCAATTTGCTCGCGGGAGCTACTGTGGATCTTACTCAGGGGATTTTTCAGGTGGACGAGAGTTTGTTTTGAATTTAGGGGGTAGACAAACTTTTACGTCTCGTAATATTGGCGGCGGGATTCAATATGACTTATATGTTTATGGCCCTAACGGTCGTCTCGATGGTAACCAGATCGCTTCAGATCAAATTAATTACCAGACGCGAGCAGCAGGAGACCACTACATCTATATTCAATCTACTAATCGCTATACAGCCGTCGAATTTTGTGCATACTAAGGTTGATTTGAACATGGTCAGTCAATTTCTCAACTCCCAACCTAAGCGGAGATCTACCTATTTTCCCTATCAATTTTTGAATGGTAGTTTGTGAATACCTCAAACAGGGTATCAAGTTCCAAATCCAACCGTTACAAGCCTCCTGTTGCTTAGCGATAAGGGGGTTTTCTTTTATCGTCCTGTTCGTTC
>DBGGTD010000394.1:0-16233 GCA_051162585.1 Elainellaceae cyanobacterium | reverse complement strand
GGCAGCTACTGTTTCTCAATACAGCTTCATCGGTGAAGCCATTGTCGAAGATACGATTAGCCCCGGACGCGAAGGACGAGTCCATTATCAAGGAAGTTGGTGGCCTGCTCGATGTTTTGCAGAACTAACGCTTTATCCTAGCACGCTAGTCAAAGTGGTCGGACGACAAAATATCACGCTACTCGTCGAGCCTGTCTTGAGTATCAGTGGCGATCGCGCAATGTAGAGATTTGTAGGACAGTTGAGACTCGTTTGATGATGCTATGCCCCAAAGTTTTGAGAGCGAACGGGCGTTTTCTTAAGGGGAGGCGCTGGCACCCCCGTGGCGATCGGAAGAATCAGACGACTCAGCACGCGCCCATCTTCTAGGCGATATAGGTTAAATTCACCGCCAATTTGCTGCATTAGCGATTGGCAAATGGCAAGGTGTAGCCCCGGCGGGTGATCGAGGGCAGATGGCGCTAGCAAATCTTCTGATCGCCCGGTATGGAGTTCTTCGAGGAGGCGCTGGTCAATGACGCCATTGTCAGTAATAGACAGCTCTAGCCAGTGAAAATCAATGGGTCGACACCAGATATCGAGCCGCCCATTTGTGGGCGATCGCCTGCATGCAGCTGCTAGCAACTCATAGAGCACAAATTCAATCTTGGGGATATCTCCACCAATATTCAGATTGTGGTCGTTGTGTACTTGCGACCAGAGCTGTCGCTGTTTAATCAGCCCTTCTGCCCGCTCCATCGACCGCTTGAGCAAACTCACAAGCGGAGTCGTTTCATATTCGTTGTAAAGCTGCCACTGCTCATGCTTTAAGACCGGCGTGACTGCCGTAAGCATGTTGCCAAGCTGACGCAAAATCTGGTGATAGCGCATACTGGCCAGCGCATCTTTTTGGTGGCTGAGCTCATTGAGGCGTCGCACTTCAGCACCTAGCGCTCGATAAAATTCTTCGATGCGACGCTGTTTATACCAGTTCAGCCGTTCGAGGTCTTCTCGCTGGGCGGTCAAGCTCTCGGTGAGCATTAAATATCGACGTGACCAGGCGAGCTGGCTGGTCAGCATCCCTAAGACATTGAGCTGTCGGTCTGACCAAACTCGATTTAGAGAATCAGCGACCAGCAAGATGCCGGTAGGTTCATGTTCAGGAGCCGTTCTTAGGGCGATCGCCAAGACCTGACCGATGCCTGATCCGCTCAACCATTTGCGGGTTTCTACCGATAAATGGTCGATGTTTATCGAAAATAATCCGTCTGTCTGTAACGCCCACTGGATTAGCGAATCTTCATGAACCGACACTCCCATATCCGAGGCGATCGCAAACTGATTATCGGTAACGGCTGCTGCAACAATACGAGCCGTTTTGCGCCCAGGCAGCCACGTGACCAAGGCTGCTAAGGGAGCTTCTAGCAAACCAGAAATATGCTGCATGGATGCCTGCTCAAGCTGATCAAGCTGGTGGGTCTGCTGCATGGCAGTCAGCCCCCACTGAATCGCCTGATAGAGTTGCTGCTGTTGCTTAACCTCACTCTGAAGCTGCCACTGGTGCAAAATTAGACCAATCTGCTGGCTCACCGCGCGCACAATGTCTCGTTCAGCCCGTGTCCAGGTGCGCGGAATCTCATGCCCAATGACAATCAGCCCTTCTAAGGGCGTGCCGATAGAGGTGCTGCACACTAAGAGCGATCGCACGCCGAGTTCTAGAAATTCTTCTCGCCATGCCATCAGCTTCAAGTTGTCTTCAAGGTTCTCAACCCCAATGGCTTCACTGCTGCGCTCTAGCATGTGCCGATCTACGTCGTTTAATTGCTTGAGCGCACGAGTGAGCGCGCGGCGATTGACGGGCTGACTCTGATAGCGAATCGTAAAATTGTTGTGGCTCTCGTCATAGGTCAGCACCAAAAATCGCTCAGCATCGAGACGCTGACGCACTTGTTCGCCGCATTTTTCTAAGGTTTTAAGCCAATCGTCTTCACTGTAGATAGCAGTTGCGACCCCAGACATGAGCGATTGGTCAAGCTTGATTTGCTGAATGACCGCTTCTGGATCGTCGGTGAGCGCAGTTAGCGCGATGAGTTGCCCCGCTCCGCGCACATAGTCTTTTTCCTCTGCCGACCAGATTCGTCCACTATCCCCTTCAACGGAGAGAAACCCCAGTAGCTCATCTCGAAAGAGAATCGGCGCAGCTAGTAGCGACTGAGCATGCAGCCGATTCATCAGCCTGCCCATCATTCCGGTCTTCAGGGAACTGTCTGCTTCGCCGATAGCAACAAGCTGATCCGCAGTCAATGCCTGATAAAAGCTATTGACTTCTTGGACAACAATTTCAGGCGGTGACACCGGGTTTCCCCGTGCGTCTGATCGCACCTGAGGCTGGCTAATGCGTTGCCAAAAATAATGGCGAGACGGCTCAAACCAATAGATATTCGTGCGATCGGGCTTGATAAATTGATGCGTTTCTGTGGCGATCGCCTCCAGCCGATGTTCGAGAGTTGGGAGCGATCGCAGTTGAGTGAGTAGATGGAATAAGGGCTGGGCGGGTTGCTTGGTTTGTTGACGCTGGCGATCGGTTTCGTTGCGATAGAGAGAAACGGCGAGCTCTCCTAAGAGCATCGACAATCGAGCCTTTTCTTCTGACTGAGGAGACACTCCCCATAGCTCTGACCCGAGTAACGCAACGCCCATGCATCGATCTTTATAGCGAATCGGGAAAATAATCGTGCCTTGAATATTTGATTTTTGAGCGACTTTGCGCCATTCCCCAGCCCGAGGCTCTTCCCGCAAATCAGGCACGCCTAGCGGTCGCTGTTGAATCACCACCTGCTCAAGCAGATCGCCGGGTTTGAGGGTCAACTGCTGGTGCAAAAATTTGGAATCACCGTTCGGAATCACGCCCCCCTGCCCTAGCAAATAGTGCCCCAGACGCTCGTATAGACCAATCCAAATGACGGCATAGTTAAATTCAGAGTCTAGATAAGAGAGCGCACTCTGAATCAGAACATCGATGCGTTCCTCTTCTCTCAACGTTTGCAATACCCGCCCCAATGCGACGAGCTGTTTTTCGTGGCTTAGTGACTCTTTATGCACGCTCATGTCACCCAATGTCTGTCCTATCTGGGCCGTTCAGAATTGATTTCGTGAAATTATAGAATGAGAGCAAATGAAACTAGAACTCCGACGAATGGCGCTTACTATACATTAAAGAGTGCCCTTAATTGGGAGCGCTATTACTGAGGTCAGCTATGTCGGACATACCCCATTATTCAGCGAACTTAGCACCATCGACTGTCGAACTTTACTCAACTTCTCGGATTTATGGGCAGAACTCTAAACTTTGATGTCGATATCTATCGATTTGGGATTCGCCCTCTTTTATTCTCTACGCTCGATGCTGATCCTGAATGGCTTCATCAACAAACGATTAAAGCACTAAGCTGGCTTAGTGACCATCGTGGCTCAACGCGCTGGTGGTTTGAACGAATCGAGCGATCGCTGTGTCGCCAGTTTGACAGTCTTCAGCAAGAGCGATGGGGATTGACTTTTGCAAACCCCGTTGGTTTAGCAGCCGGATTTGACAAAGACGGTCTAGCCGCAACTATGTGGTCTAGGTTGGGGTTCGGCTTTGCTGAACTCGGAACAGTCACCTTACATCCTCAGCCTGGAAACCCTTGTCCTCGCCTATTTCGGCTGATTGATGACCAAGCAGCTCTCAATCGGATGGGGTTTAACAATCAGGGCGCAGCTGCCATGATGCGTAGACTCCAGAAGACGTGGCATGTTCATTCTCGTGATAGCCCAATTGGGATCAATCTCGGTAAGTCTAAGGTAACACCGCTTGAGAAAGCATCTGAAGACTACAGGGAGAGCTTTAGACTCCTTAAAGATCTAGGCGATTATTTTGTCGTTAATGTGTCATCTCCCAACACGCCAGGGTTGCGATCGCTCCAGGCTGCCGAACAACTCGATCCGATTTTGGCAGCACTTCAGCAGGAAAATCAGGCTCATAAGCCGTTGCTGATCAAAATTGCACCTGATTTAAGCTGGGAGGCGATCGCCTCCATCCTCGAATTGGCGCAGACCCATCACCTGGCTGGCATCATCGCTACCAATACCACCATTAGCCGAGATGGATTGAAGACCCAGATTATTTCTAAGACCGGCCAATCCATTCACGAAGAGGCTGGAGGCATCAGTGGAGCACCTCTGCGCGATCGATCAACAGAGGTGATTCGCTTTATCTATCAACACACGCAAGGAAACTTGCCCATTATCGGTGTAGGAGGAGTTTTCGACGCCGAGCACGCTTGGGAAAAGATTGCGGCGGGTGCGTGTCTGATTCAAATCTACACAGGATGGATTTATGAAGGACCGTGGATGGTGCGCCGCATTTTGGATGGGCTCGACCAGAAGCTTCGGCAAAACGGAATGTCAAGGATTGAGGAGGCAATCGGGTGTGGTAGATAGCGAGTCAGACGCAGAGACGCAAGAATGAAGCGGGAATAAGACGACAGAGAGGATTCGTAAATAGAGGCGAGCGGAGGGGAAAGACACGGTAAAATATATCGGTTGTGTTCTGGACTACCTGCCTTGATAGAACGTTACACCTTGCCCGAAATGGGCGATCTGTGGACAGATCGCTATAAGTTTAAAACCTGGCTTCAGGTAGAAGTTGCGGTTTGTGAAGCTCAGGCAGAATTGGGCTACATTCCCGCTGAGGCAGTCGAAACCATCAAGGCAAACGCAGATTTTGATCCGCAGCGCATTTTAGAAATCGAGGCCGAAGTGCATCACGACATGATCGCATTTCTGACCAACGTCAACGAATATGTTGGAGATGCAGGGCGATATATCCATCTGGGGATGACCAGTTCTGATGTGCTAGATACCGCGCTTGCGCTGCAACTGGTTGCCAGTTTAGATGTGCTTTTAGGAGAGATCGAGAAGCTCATTCACGCGATTCGCTATCAGGCTCAGCAGCATCGATACACAGTGATGATTGGGCGATCGCACGGCATTCATGCCGAACCGATCACCTTCGGGTTTAAGCTGGCGGGGTGGCTAGCAGAGGTGTTGCGTCATCGCGATCGCCTCTGCCAGCTTCAGAAAACGATAGCAGTGGGCAAAATTTCTGGAGCGGTCGGCACCTATGCCAATATTGGCCCTGACGTTGAAGCACTGACCTGTCAAAAACTCAGACTCTACCCCGATGCAGCTTCTACTCAGGTGATCTCGCGCGATCGCCATGCTGATTTTATGCAGGCGCTGGCGCTATTAGCGGCGTCTATTGAGCGATTTTCAGTCGAGATTCGCAACCTCCAACGAACCGATGTATTGGAAGTCGAAGAATATTTTTCTAAGGGGCAAAAAGGGTCGTCTGCGATGCCCCACAAGCGAAATCCTATCCGCTCTGAGCGCCTCACCGGGCTGGCTCGCATTGTTCGCGGTCATGCGATGGCCGCTCTTGAAAATGTAGCGCTCTGGCACGAACGGGATATCTCTCATAGCTCGGTAGAACGGGTCATTCTGCCAGATGCCTGCATTATCAGCCATTTCATGATCGTAGAAATGACAGAGTTGGTCAAAAATCTGCTGGTCTATCCTGAAAACATGGAACGCAATATGAACTGTTACGGCGGCGTTGTGTTTAGCCAGAGAGTTCTTTTGGCATTAGTCGAACATGGAATGAACCGCGAAGAGGCCTATCAGATTGTGCAGTCTTGCGCCCACACGGCGTGGAATACCGCAGACGGCGATTTTCGAGCGTTGATTACAGCCAATCCTCAGGTCAACAAACTGCTCTCAACAGAGGAAATTGTCGCGTGCTTTGACCCTCAACATCATCTCAAGCATTTAGAACGGGTCTATCAACGCCTCAATATTTAGAAACGCAAACATTTTTTACAAGGCGATATGCATTTATATCGCATCCCGTCATGAAGTCTTATCTTTATCTCCATGGGTTTGCGTCAAGTCCTCGCTCACGTAAGGCAACGTATCTGAGCGAGCGGTTTAACTCGTGCGGACTCAAGCTAAAAATTCCTGACCTTAACCACCCTGGCTTTTCCGGGCTCACCTTGACTCGACAGCTTCAGCAAATCACATCAGAATTGCCGAAGGACGGAACGCCGGTGGTTCTTATTGGCTCTAGTTTCGGGGGACTTACCGCCGCATGGGCCGCAGAGCATTGCCCTCAGGTTGAACGACTCGTGCTGCTTGCTCCAGCATTTTGTTTTCTCGATCATTGGCTTCCTAAACTAGGCTCCGAGCAGCTCCGGCACTGGCAAGAGCACGGTGAGATGCCAATCTATCACTACGGAGCGGATGCCATGTTGCCTTTACGGTACGGCTTTATTCGAGATATGCAACATTATCCAGAGAGTCAAATTCAGCGTCCCGTACCGACTCGAATTCTCCACGGGATGCACGACGACGTGATTCCAATCGTCGCAAGCCGTGAATTTGCGGGATCTCGTCCGTGGGTGCAACTTACGGAAATGAACAGCGATCACGGGTTAGGAAATGTGCTAAGCCAACTTTGGCAGGCTATCCAAGATTTTTGTAATCTCAAGACTTTACCTTGATATTTAGCTTCCGGGGTGGGCGACGCGCCATTCGAATCGTGTAGGGCAACACACCGACTAACAACGAAAATGCCTCATCTGGAATTTGAGAAATTGTATCCTGATCGAAATACACTTCAAACTGGTTCAAAATCATCTGTGCCCGCTTCAAGGGAACCGAACTATCGGTAAACTGCTGGGTAAGTCGAATCCACTGTCGCCGAATCAGGAACGCTTTTTGCCTCTCGTCATGAGAGTGGGGTGGAATCAGTGATAAATCTCCTACGGGCAAGACTCGTTGACAATCTAAGTCAAAAAAGCTACCGACAGCAGCGCCGGGGCCTGCGAATTCAGCGTGATATTTTTTGTATAAAATCAGCCCGTTTTTGCGCCTGCTATTAACCATTAATAAATGACCACGTTGAAGCAAATCTGAAATCTCGGAGGCGTCGCTATATTCACCTTTCAGAGTTTCAGCGTTCAAGGTCTGGTCGTTTGAGTCTCCAGGTTGAACATCGAGCACCTGTGAATCAGTGTCATGGGAGTGGACACGCCCATTTGTTTTTAATGGTTCTGAAAAAGACTCTTCCTTAGAGGCATGGGAATCTGAACTCGGTGAGTCTGACTGCTGATTCTCATTGACCATCTGAATTTACGAGCTACCAATGAGTATTGCTACAGCTTTAAATTATAAACCTATCAGTTGGATTGGAAATGCACTAACGAATATCTAAGGCTGCAATACGAATTGCGACAGTCTCTGCACTTACCCAACGGATGACGCAGCATTAAGCTGACGTCGTCTAATTAGACCGCCCAAGCCCAACACACCAACCAGCAAAATACTTTTACCGAAACCAGGTTCGGGTACAGACTCAGCTACATCCAAATTGACGTGACTGGATGGCAATGTCAAGTCGCTGCTGCCTAAAAATTGCCCATTTGCAGACGCTCTCAAACTTGAACGCTCCACATCCCAACCAATCACATCGAAAGCCAAAAGGTCAAGGCTAGAGATGCTAAGCGATTCTCCAGTCCGAATATCGGGATCCATAATGCCGAGATTTTGTCCATTCTTCCAGTGGCTCGTCGCTTTGCCATCACCATTAAAAATGCCAGTGGCAAAGTTTCCAAGCGGAGTCTGCCCACCATCAATAGAAAAATACTTGCTATTTGATCCTGCTGTCCAATCAATCACCCCATTGCCGTAGGCAACGCTCTCATTCGAGAAGCGAAATAAATCGAGGGTGCTAACTCCTGCAAATGTGTCTTCAGGGAAGTAGAACTCGTTGCGATTGACCTGAAACGGACTGTATTGATCTAGCAGGTCAACGCCACTAATAAAGCCGAGAGCATGACCGATTTCATGGGTCGCGACGCTGATAAAGTCAAACGTCCCGGTTGAAATGCCGTCGTCGGGGATGAAATCCCAATCAATATCGGAGTTAAATGTGATGGAACCATCTTGTCCGGCGTCACTCTTCAATCCTAATGATTTGGCATTGCCACTGGTAATGCGAATCTGACGGTTGTTTTTGCTGCCATCATCGTCTAAATATGCAGTTGAACTTCCGTACCCGTTGAGATTATCGCTTGTGTAGTTGATAAGTAGATCAAAGGCAGAACTTCTCTGGAGACTACGGGTTGCGATCGCATCGTTGGAGGAGGTGACATCTCTCGATAAGGCATCCAGCACGGCATCATAGCTATACTTCACCTCGACGGGTAGCGTGCTTCCTAAAACGCTCGAACTGAGGCGATCGAATCCAACATTGAGATTGATGACCACATCGTCTTGAAGTCGAGACGACCAATGCTGGCTAGCCGTCGCAAATGCATCGAGAGCTTGTTGAGACGTAGCGGCGTTCGATTGAATGTTAAACGACACAGCCTGAGCTATGCGAAGCCCAATGCTGTTATCGGCAATCAGAATGAAGGTCAGTGCCGAGAAAATTTTTATCGGCAAAAGCTTATAGATTTTATGCAAAACAGTCACCATGGTCATGGGATTTATCATGAACTCGATCCGCTGTAACTATCTACTTTGCATTGGCAGATCACCCAAATCGCCATAGCACGCGAAGAGACGAACCGATCGTGAATTTTAAATATGAAGACAGTACGGTTTTGTCTAAATCTTACGAGATATTAGCTTAGTAGAAGACTGTCAACGCGGTGTAAATCCTATGATTGATTTCACCCAAAGTTTATGAATCTACAGACTCGCTTCACCACCGCTTTATGTTGGTTGGATTTTATACCAGCCTCCTCACCATTCTCTTAGCGGTATTTCATGACGTAGAAGAACGATGGATATGTTGCGTGGCGTTGCTGGATCTTAGCATTAATCACCGTTCTGTTATAGCAGTCTCAGATGGGTTGTGAGCTGTGGGGCGGGCATCGCCCGCCCCACAGCTCACGCAAAATTCACACGCGATTTAGGATCGCTATGATATCTATTCTTCTCAAATACACCATTGAGGTTTGCCGATCAGGTCTATGCTATCCTTGCGAATTGAAATTGAGCATTCAATACACGTTGCGTGGATGATGTACCCGAGATTTTACTGAGTCGATCTTAAGATTGCGGCGTTGCGGATTGGGTGGATGAATTTTTTATAAAATAGTGATGCCTACATTGATTTGGTTCACTTTTCGGATAGGCGTTTGCGTTTGGCGATCGCCACAACAGCCCCTGCTGACGCCATCGCGACTAGCCCCGACAGGGCAGACGGTTCAGGAACGGATACAGAAGGATTATCGGAACCTCCCGATCCACCGTCATTAGATCCACCATCATCAGATCCACCGTCATCAGATCCACCGTCGTCAGGATTTTCAATTTCGATATTACGCATGGGGGGAGGAAGTGACGGATCGACCAAATCCCAGCCAATCACATCAAACGCGCGCTGATCGTTGCGGGTCAATTCAAATAGCTGTCCTTCAGATGGGCTGGGCTCCATAATCCCAAGATATTGCCCTGTAAGCTCATCCGCTTTCCAACTTCCGGCCCGTTGCCCGTCGCCGTTTCTTAGCCCGGTGGAAAATTCAGCAATTTCCGTCTGACACCCGTCAATCGAAAAGAATTTTCGAACCTCATGACCCAATTCATCAGTTCGGCCCGTTGTCCAGTCGATGATATTTTGTTGCTCACCCGTATTCCTATCTACAGCCCGTAAACTCGCATCGCAACTGTCTGGAGAAAATCGAAACAAATCAATCGGGCTGACAAAGGGAAATTGGTCATCGTTGAAGTAAACAGTGCTGCCATCATTTTGTACTTGGGGACTATTGAAATCTAAAACATCAACCCCACTGATAAATCCTAATAAGGTTCCAAGTCCCTGAGTTGCAATCCCAACAAAGTCAAAGGTTCCTGGTGCAATACCATCATTGGCATCGTAGTCCCAATCAAAGGCGTTATTGAGAATGATCGTGCCGTCACTCACACTGGGTTGTGCAGTGGTTACACCTCCGGGAGAGCAATTGGTTGTCGTCGTCGTTGGCAATTTCAGCGCTTTGGCGTTAGCGGTAGTCAGACGAACCGCACGGTTGTTGCAGTCACCATCATTGTCTAAGTATGCATCTAAACTACCGACGCTGGATGGGTTATTTCGCGTACCGTTGATGAGCAAATCAAATTCTGAATCGACGAGCAGATCAAACCGGGAACCTGAAGGTAAGTTGGAGCTGGCGATCGCATCATCGATCGATTTGACATCACTCCAAAGCGCCTCTGAGAAGGTTTGGTAGTCAACATTAATCCGAGATGGATTGAATTGCCCCAGAGAACCAGATGCTACTGGCGAAAACCCCACATCGACATTGATCGTGACATCATCATCAATTAAGGATGACCAAAGACTGGCTGCGTCATTAAAGCCCTGGACAACATCGGGGCTTGTGCTTGGCGCATAGTTGAAATTAAAGGTAATAGCTTGAGCTTTGGGGGCTACTGCAGGGATTAGCGCAAAAACGAGCGCAATTAATCGTAGTAATTTCACAGTTTGAGTTTTGCGAGGTGAATCGACTTTCATGCCCGCTTGACCTACTAAGGACTTCATGGCTTCATGAGTTCATCTAAAGGCTATCCGTAAATTCGCGCGACTGGTACGAAATCCAGCAAGCTTTATCTGAATTTTGCAGATTCGTCAATTGGGTTGATGAACGCTTGAGTATCTACACGCAAGATGTCTTAATTTTGAAAGGGACGTGATGGTTATAGCCGCTTTGCGACTGCTCGCAGAATAAACTGCGATTACATAACCAAAATGCGCGTTTGCAGAGCTCCTGGGGATTTCTGCAAAATCACAGGAGTTAAAACTTGCAGAAGCAGTGTGGAGCCCTATTCATAGGGTCCGCTATACTCCGTTAGTATTTGCATAGCCTGTATTTGCAAAGCGTCTTTGTTAAGAAACCTTTACTTGCCACAGCTACTTCAAACGTCCTCTCAGACATCTTGCTATCCGCTGAATTAATACGGTTTGCCGCAATATCGGGATTATAGATGCAACCCATTTCGTCTAAAACAATGGCAGATTTACCCCAAAATTTATCCCGAAAAGACCACTATCAAAGTCGATATTTGAGTCAGAAGAGTTCCCCAAGCGGGCTCCTCCAAAGATAGAAATTCGCGTACTCCGAGAAAGTTGATACGACAATTGAGCAATCAATTGGTGATAGCGATCGTTTCGGCTTTGCTGTGTGAAATCTATCAGAGCAAACTGATAAAACACATCTGCTCGAAGGCTAGGTTGAATCTCATAGCCCAATGACACGTTGAAAAGGTTGAACACCCGACTACGAGTTTCCGGATCTGCCAAGCTCAATCGGGCTTGATAAGACGTATTCAAATATAAATCTTGGCTCAGGCGATCGCGCCGCCCAATCGCTAGACGAAACTGATGATCGTTTAAGAATCGGTCGTTATCGTCTTCATCAAAAAGTTGTTGATTGAGCCATTTCACATCCAAATAGGTGCGCCGAGTGAGCGCATGATAAGCTCCTAGGCTAAGCTGCAGTTCGTCGTAATTAAATTCAGTTTCATCGAAATAACGCAACAGCTCTCCGCTAACAAGAGCTGTCAGATAGGTCCGCTGTCCTATTTGGGGAACGGCATATAAAGATAGCCCGGTTTGAAACAGCCCATCGTTTACCGGATCAATCTGGGATGAAAAAATATTGTCGCTCCAAAAGAAACCGACCCTTCCCTGTAAATAAACAGAGGGGCGATCCGGTGTTAGCCGAGTTTCAGTTTCACGCAAACGCAAATTACCTAACTCTGGGTCACTGATATCCGCTGGACCATACGGTAGTTCACGTAAGCGTAATATCCCTAATTCCGGATCAGGATCTGGTTGCTCAGATGCTGATGACTCTTCCGTCTGGCTTATCCGTGAATCTGACATGATTCTGTCAGGTCTTGAATTTGGCTGACTGATTTTCTGTGCAGATGCTGCACGCTCTCTTTTGTTCTGAATGGTGTCAGTCAATGTCGATGAAGATGTCGTGTGAGTTCTCAAGATCCTCGATGATGCGTCACGTTCCAAAGAGGATTCAATCAAGGAAGTCTCAACGTTTAGACGTGACAATGCTCCTAAATCTGCACGGACTGGTTGACCCTCTATCGGAGGGGGCTCTCGTTTTGATAAAGGAGCTTGCATCGTGGGCTCATACTTATGTGCTGAAATGGTGGATGTCATCTGGGTAAATGGACTGTTATCCTCTGACATTGCCCACACTGGATCAGCAGATACCAGACCCATTCCCAATACTAGATAGCCGATTAACTTTAGCCAAAGGGCATTAACAGAGTGGCTAAGCATAGTAGATCCTCCCCCCAGTCATAGGCTGTTGACGATAACCAACAGCTCTGCTTACACCGATGTTTTCCAAACCAAACAAATGACTCACTAAAATTACGCACGTTTCGATTGTGTGGATGTCGTTCAAAACTTAACCATCAAGTTAAACACCCGACGATTCCAGAGGCCATAAATTTTGTCAATCTTTTACCTAAATATAGATAAGTTGAATTTAATTGCCAGGAAAATCACTGTTGGGATGTCAACGGGTTGACATTCTTTATGAAGGCTTGACGAGAATTCATAAAGACTTAAATCAAGAATCGTCAGCATCATTTCCCATTCACCCAAATCAGGGATTACACTTGAGTTGCAAATAACATACAGCAATTGGGTAAGTTTAAGTATTTGACTCAGGGCTTAACCTTTAAGGTGGCACAGCAATGAGTAGAGTAAGCAGCTTATCCAGTCTTATAGAGCCCCGAAAGGGCGATCGCATGGTGTCTAAGAGCTCGAACAGTTTGACATGATTGTTACTGGCTGGCATCACAGTAATCAGGTATTGACTTAAAAGTCGGAGATGGAGAATGACTCGTAGGTTTACATTCGTCCTGGCATTGGCACTTTGGGGAGCTCAATCTTTCTTCCTTCCTGGTTTGGCAAGTGCTCGTACCCCGCTTACCCAAGCTGTTGTCCGACAACTCCGCAACATCGTCGAGCTAATCCCTGAAGATCGGCCTCGGCGTCGTGCTCGCGTCTCTGACCAGATGACTCCAGGCGATGCTTTATCGACCGCTCGCGAATCATTTGCCGAACTGCGCTTCAATGATGGCTCGCTGGCACGATTGGGTGAACGGGTCGTTTTTCGGTTTTCTCCTGCTACGCGAACATTTCGGTTGTCTAACGGAACTCTTTTATTGCTTGTACCTCCTGGTCAAGGGAGAACTCGAATCCAAACTCCCAATGCAACTGCTGGTATTCGAGGCTCCGCTCTCTTTGCTCGATATATTCCCGGAACAAATACTACCCTGATCGGTGCATTGACAGACAGTGGTATTGAAGTTGCCAATCAAGATTCATCTGAACGGCTTGCGTTAGAAGCAGGCCAGATGGCGGTAATTTTTGAAGACTCGATTATTCGAGTCTATGCGTTTGATCTAGGTATTTTCTATGAGACAAGTGAACTTGCTAGAGGCTTAAGCCTTGCTGATGCAAGTGGAGTTTCTAATGTTCGATCGGGTAGTGAATCAGATCAGGCGATCGCTCAAGTTCGTCAAGAGACAATTGATGCTATCCAACGGCAATCTCCGATCGTGGGTGACGACATCATTGTCAATCCTGATTTCATTCGTCTCTCCGCGACATTGTCCCGTGACCAATCGGGCAATCCGTTGTTTACCCCCTCTACTGATTCTGGATTGCCCCTCTCTGATCAAATCCAATCCATCTTTGAGGCGGGAGAAATTCAAGGCCCTGAAAGTCCTTTTGAACCGCCTATTGATAACACGCCATCGCCTCCTGATAATATTCCTGTTCCCGTTGAACCAACTCAACCTCCTGAACCTGTCGAACCGATTCAACCTATCGAACCCCCTCAGCCACCTGGTTCACCAGTAGAACCACCAATTGGTGTCGATAATCCACCTAATAATCCACCCGATAACCCACCTAGCAATCCACCCGATAACCCACCTAACAATCCACCTAACGTTCAAGAACCAGGCATTAACGTACCCAATTGATGTTTAAGACCGCTCGTTGAAAGAAGGATGCAATCCGGCATCGCTGAATGAAGGTATGATCACAGCATGTCCGGATATGAGCAAGATGATAAATGCTACGCATCACTAGCGTAAACATACCGCTCTTAGGCAAATTGTTTGAACGAGTGGTTTTAATTGAGGCAAGGCCACAATTTTAAGTTTTTACTTGGTTGAGTGAGGGTATTGCTGATTAGGCCTATGAAATGGCTTTCAAAGCCGTATTCAGCAGCAATGCCTAACTATGCATCGGGTGAATGCTCCTCACTGCATGATTCTTCACCCCAAAGGCGTGTTGGAGCAATTGGATCATCTGCACAGTCTTGATCGTCATAAACGATATGGATATGAGGCAACTGACTATCGTCTTGTTTAGGCAAAATAGGGACTGGATGAATAAAAGGGACTGGCAGCATATCTGTGAGTCCGGGTAAATTCTCTAGATCTGTCAAAACTGCGTCAACTGACTGATAACGCTGGCTAAAGTCATAGCGAATCATTTTAGTCAAGATTATTTGTAATTCGGGCGTGATGTGGAGTCCATCGGCCCAAATGATTTCTCCTGTGCGGGGATCTTCTTGTAAACGCTCAGGAGAAAACCCTGTCAAGGCTTGAATTCCAATGACTCCAACTGCATAGATATCGCTGTTAAATCGAGGATGCCCCGCGCATTGCTCGTTAGGCATGTAGCCTCGTGTTCCGATGCCGACTGTATTGACTTGCGATGCATCTTCAATCAACCCACCGTGAATCTCTTTAACGGCTCCAAAGTCGATGACGACTAAGCGACGGTCGGAATGTCGACGAATGATATTGCTCGGTTTAATATCTCGATGAATGACTCCAAACTCGTGGATAAATTCTAGAACCTTGAGCAACTCTTTCAGCAGCCCAACGACCCACTTCTCAGGCAATTTCTGGTTAGAAATCAGTTCTTCACGAAGGGGATGTCCATCAATAAATTCTTGAACGAGGTAAAACTCTTGGTCTTCTTCAAAATAGGCAAATAGTTGAGGAATCTGTTCGTGTTTGCCTAGCCGCTCTAGCGTTTCTGCCTCACGCTGAAACAACCGTCGAGCTAGATGCAACAGCTTCAAGTCATCACTGATGGGTCTTAGCCGTTTTGCTACGCAGAGGGGATTGCCTGGGCGCTGGGTGTCTGCCGCGATGTAGGTTTCTCCGAATCCGCCAGAACCCAAGACTTCAATAATTTGATATCGCCCGCCCAGCAGTTTTCCGAGTGCCTCTCTTTCTCGTTCTTCGAGTAAATCTCGGAGATCATCTTGCTGACTAATAATTTCTTGAATGATGGGTGAGCTTGCATATTGCTTGAGGGTGCTACGCAGTTTGAGTTTGCGAAGATTTTCCCCTGCTAGGCTAGTAACCACATAAGACAACCCACCCAAGCCAATAGTTGCCATGGGAACTGCTGTCGGAATGATGAGTAGCGCTCCTACAAATAGACCTCCACCCAAAACGCCCCAGAGGATTAGAAAGAGAAGGGTCCGACGAAATCGCGCAGAGGGTTGTTGAGGTTGGCTGATGAGCGTGCCCAACGCTAGGGCACTTACAAATACTAATACTCCTCGCCAGTATGAATTGGGTAATGCGTGAGCGATCGCCCGGTTTTTTAGCAGAGTTGCGATGGCGTTTGCATGAACTTCTACCCCGGACATTTTGCCAAATGGGGTTGCATGCATATCTTGAAACAGAGTGGCTGTCGGACCAACCAAAACAATTTTGTCCTTAAAGGTTTGCTCTTGGACGTGTTTATCCCATGTTTCAGGATCGAGAACCTGCCAAAACGAAAACTGAGTAAATGTTTCCTGGGGGCCATAAAAAAAAATGTCGCTGCCTCTAGATTCTGTGTCTGGAATTTGAGCAGCTAGTAGGGTTGCTTGCTCAAATGACGGCAACATCTTGCCGAACTCTTGAAACGGATCGACTAGATCGGGATATTGCTGGGCAAGGAGAATGGGAAATTCTCTAGACAGCCGATGGATTCTGCCATCCCACTCAATCCAAAAATTGATTGACCCCATTCGCGCTGCCTCCGTCCGAAAGAATGGCAGCGGCTCAATGAGCTGGGTGACTGTCCCTTGACCTTGAATC
>DBGGTD010000393.1:0-3090 GCA_051162585.1 Elainellaceae cyanobacterium | reverse complement strand
ATGCAAACGCTGAAAGCCGCCCAGCACTTGCGTCTACAAATCCAAAATCGAAAATCCGAAATCGAAAATTGGCATAACCAGCTTCGGGAATCGCATATCCACACTCGGGAATGGCATATCCAGCTTCGGGAATTGCATGACCAGCTCCGGGAATGGCATATCCATGCTGGGGAATCGCATATCGGATCTCCGGAATCGAGGAGAGGTAATGCGAGTCTGATTTAGAGATTAGATTCGAGGTTTCCCCTGTGTGGAGGATTCAGGGGGCGATCGCTCATTGACAGACGAAACTTTTTAAAGCCCTAATTCCTTCAATCAGTGAAGAAGACCGTTTAACGTTGTTCCTATGCAACCAGTACCCCGATTTCATCGAGCTGATAGGCAATTATCAGCGCATCTATGACTTCATATAGATCTGCCAGTTCTTTCATCAAATCGTCGGGGCTTGCATCAGCGACTTCTTGAGCCTCTTCCAGCACCTTCTCTCGCAAAGCCTGCTGGTATTCATGGTCAGCCATGATTTCAATCTCGCACTCTTTTCCCGATGCCCGGATGATGTCAGGAATGCGATCGCGCACCAGCTTCTGATAGGTATTCTTCATAGGTATTGACCGGGGACTTTGAGATTCTGAGCAACCGTCCGTAGAATTGCTAGAACGCTATCGGAATTGTCCTATTGCGCCTCGACAATCTGGTGAATTGCCCTGACCTTGCATTCATAGTCACCATCACTAAGCACTGGGTCAAACTCCGAGATTGTAATCGGTTCGTTTAAGGTAATCCAAGAGCGGCAGCCCCCATAGTTGGCATGGTAAGAAATAGTTTGAGGCATTGATAATCGATAGACTCGCAGCAGCAATAGATATAGCGGTGATTGGGGTTTCCACTTCAATCGTTCCGAGGCAAATTTTTCTGTCCAGATATGCATGGGAAGCAGTGCCTCAACCGTTTCAGCATCGAATATCTGAATCACGTGAGTAATGTCTGCCCAAGCCTGAATAGATACCGTCTCAGGATGCCAGCCAGGTTCCACAGCGGTTACCGAGTCTGCATATCCGGCTTTGAGAAGATCAGGTCGCTGATGCTCATACGTAGGATAAAGCCAAACTTGCCGATAAGGAACCTTAAAGGAACCGCCTTCTTCGCGGATTCCTCCTTTCCTTAGCACAACAATCATCTCCCCTCGGATAAGTGCATCCACTGCAACCGCCCATTCTTTTAATGCGTGTTGCATAGTAGACCTCGCTATGACCTTCGCATTCAATCCTAACGAGGAATCTCAGCGAGTTGGGCTATCGCTGGCGCACAAAAATCTGAGTGAAGTAATACCCTCCGTCGTCACTTCGGGCCACTCCGATACCAGTCAAATCGTAATTCCCTTCGATATTCTGACGATGTCGGGTGCTTTCGAGCCAGCCACTCACCGCTCGATCAGCAGGGCTGCCATAGCCTTGATTAAACGCCACATTTTCTGCGGCTCCACCATACGAAATATGCTGAGAAATGACTTCGACTCGTTCACCAAACCCCTCATGACTGAAGGGGACTTGACCGCTTGCCATTGCCTCACTATGCTGCTGGGCTTGTTCGCTAATTTTTTCGTTTAATTCTAATGGGGGGAGATTCTGGCGATCGCGATATTGGTTAATTTGTGACAAAATCTCTTGCTCAATGCTTGAAAACGTATTTGTCTTCAATGCAGAGGTTTCCAAAAATTGAGCCTTACGGCTTGCAATCTCAGACAGCGATCGCTCTAGCAATGACATCGAAGGCTGCTTGGGTTCTTCGTAAGCAATCGACTGAACCGTATCGATGCTTAGCAACCCAATTGTAATCAGGAGCGCATTCGCGATTGCGCCTGCAACAGTTGATCGAACCATGACTCACACACCACACACTGACGAAGAGTGCCTTACTCTATTCAGACTGTATATGCAACTTGGAGTTCCCTAGTGTGATCGAAGTCTCAGTTGGAGATATGAAGATAATAAAGTCGATCGTGGTGGTTAACAAGAGCTGTCATATTAGCTACTCGTTTTCTTCTAAATATTTTGCAACAGTTTGCACATCTTTATCGCCTCGACCTGAGCAGTTAATGACAATGCGAGGACTGCCAGAAAGCTGAGGGCACAAGGTTTCCAAGTAGGCGATCGCATGAGCAGTCTCTAATGCTGGAATGATGCCTTCTAGGCGAGACAGACGTTGAAACGCATCTACCGCTTCTTGATCGGTAACGCTGTAGTATTCACCACGCCCTGACGACTTTAAATAGCTATGTTCAGGCCCAACCCCCGGATAGTCAAGACCCGCACTAATCGAATGAGCTTCGAGGACTTGCCCATCTTGGTCTTGCAGCAAATAGCTCATGGCGCCATGCAACACGCCGACACGTCCACGGGTCAAGGTTGCCGCATGCCGTTCAGACTCAACACCTTCACCTGCAGCCTCAACCCCAATCAGACGAACAGACGAGTCATTCACAAACTCGTGAAATAGCCCCATTGCATTTGAGCCTCCGCCTACGCAGGCGAGAAGAATGTCGGGTAAGCCGCCCCATTTTTCTTGGCACTGGGCACGTGTTTCTTGACCAATGATGGCGTGAAAATCTCGCACCATCATTGGATAAGGGTGAGGACCTGCCACCGAGCCTAAGATATAGTGTGTTGTCTCAACATTGGTGACCCAATCACGAATTGCTTCTGACGTTGCATCTTTAAGCGTTCCATTTCCCGCCTTGACTGGATGCACCGCTGCGCCCATGAGCCTCATTCGGAATACATTGAGCGACTGTCGTTCCATGTCGTGAACGCCCATATAAATCACGCAGTCTAAGCCAAACCGTGCACACACGGTTGCTGTGGCAACACCATGCTGACCTGCTCCTGTTTCCGCTATGATGCGCTGTTTGCCCATGCGCCTTGCCAGTAGCACCTGTCCTATGGCGTTGTTGATCTTGTGAGCACCCGTATGGTTTAAATCTTCTCGCTTGAGGAAAATCTGAGGCCCCGAACCGTCAGGTTTGGCGTAGCGTTCGGATAACCTTTCTGCAAAATAAAGAGGGGTTTTTCGTCCTACATAATCACGCAGCAG
>DBGGTD010000392.1:0-6358 GCA_051162585.1 Elainellaceae cyanobacterium | reverse complement strand
TCGTTGGGGCCTCTAGCGATAAATTCTTGAAGCAAGATATCGGTAGACGGCGGAGGCAAGTATACCGAGCGCTTGATTAAGCCAATGAGGGACTGCAGGTTTGAGGAGTTAAGTTTGCTGCTGTCAAGGCGATCGCCCCCCAAATTCGCCTGTGACCAGAGACTCAGCGTCAGTTGCCCGCTATTGGACCGGGTGGGGTCGGTCATTACAAAGTCAAAGCTTCCCCAATCGGATGATCCGCCGACATCGTTCCATGAGTCAGCCTCGAGTGCTGTTTGCAACCGCGACCAGTCAAATTCTCCCGTTGGAAACAGCACCTCGCCTCGCTCAGCCCAGGCAATGCCAACGAGCATCGTTTTGACAATTGGACGCGGCGGTTCGTAAAAAGGATTGCTGTCATGTTGAACTTGCCAGCGATCGCTCAACTCGTCGAGCAGTTCTCCATTGGCTGGAATTAAAATGGCGGGGGCGCCGTCGGTTTGATCGTCGATATAGTCATTGATGATGTCTTGAGAACCCTGGAACTGCAAGTCGAGCTGAATGGATGGATAGGCTTGCTCAAACTGGTCTTCCAACTGTTCGAGCGGTTCTTGCAATTCTGTGCCGCTGATTACAACCACTCGTTGCTGGCTGCCAAATACTGGGGCATACGTGGCTCCGAGGGCGATCGCAATAATGCCGAGAGAGGTTAACAGGGATCGGCGGTTTTGGGGACGAGTCACACCTGTCTCCTCTTGGGATGGGACGGTTGCGAATTTGACGGCGTTACGTAGGTGTCGTCGGCAATGAGTAAATCAACATTTTCTTGAAACTGATTGAATTCATTGCTGAGCGATCGCAGTTCGCTGGTTTCAGACATGTTGGTTAAATCTGCAGTTCGCAATTTGTTTTGCAGGCGCTGCAAAATTCCGGCTGCATCGAGAATTAGGGTTGATAAACTGATGACCTGTGCTTGGCGGGCATCTTGACCCTCTTGAGCGAGTTGGATATTGCTTCGCAGCGTGTCAGCCAACTTTTGGAGCTGTTCACGGGCAACACCTGAGCTGACATGGAGTTTATCTTCGACCTCTTTAAACTGCTGCTGTAAGTCTTGAATCGACAGCAATGAGCCTGAACCGTGGAGACGACGAGCAAGCTGATCAACTTTAGCGGGCAGTTCTTTAGCGCGATCGCACGCGAGCTGCACGACGGCTAAGAGTTCAAGTTCATCAAGTTCCGTTAGCATTCGGGTTGCCTCGATTCGAAGCGCCTCGCCTTGGTTAGCAACCAGTTCTGCTTGATTTTGAACTGACTTTAATTCTCGCTCAAGTGCCGGATTATCAAGCCCCAACCCTTCAGGTTCTTGAGATTTGCGAATTGATGCGCCGAGGGTGGCGATCGCCATTGAAACGGGCACCATGACAACGTTGGGGAGTCGAGCCACTCGCACGCCGACAAAGAGGGCGATCGCACCCACGAGTATAGGGATTGGATAGTAGAGAGGGTTCGCGAGTCTCATCAACGATAGAGGTAAAGGGATGTAGGGAAATGACGGTGGGAAATGAGGGACAGAAATTATAGCGGAGAAACGGCAGGATGCTAGAACTCTAGCTGGAGATCGGCCATGAGTTGTGAAATTGTTTCAGGATTACCTTTAGAATAATATCCGCCATTGAAATCGGCGATTTGTTTCAGAGCGTCTGGGTTGAATTCTCCCTCTTGCCCATAGCCGACCGTAAAAAAGGCAATGCGCTGATCCGACTCAAACCCGCTCGATTGGAGTTCGGAATCCAGTTGCTGCAGCGTAATCCCTTCACTGGAATCAACTCCATCCGTCAGAATTAAGACGGCATTGATGGCATTTTCTCGGAAATTATCTTGAAGCCAGTTGCGAGCAAAAAGAGCTGCATCATACAGGCGAGTGCCCCCGTCTGCTTGCAGACTGCTGACAAATTCTAAGCCACGATTCTGTCCGTCAGGCGTGCCCTCTACCAAGACAGGAGAACGAACCTGGTCGTCAAAGTCAATCAGGGCGATTTGATCGCGAGGCCCCAGATTATTGATATAGGTGCGGAGCGTGTTTTGAACAGCAGGGAGTTTATTGCCTTCCATCGAGCCAGACGAATCGATCACGACGGCGACCAGCGACGGTTTTTTGACGGCGTCTTCCCACGTCCTGAGCATTGTGTCTACCACGTCAGGTTGGGGAGGACGGTATGAGTCATAACTGGCTTGCGGATTAACGCCCAACTCAGTTGAAAAATTGGCGCCTAGTGCTACGCCCGGAATTCCGGGACGCAGTCCCAAATTCGTGGCAATGGCTTGAACATCGGGCGATCGCAAGTATTCAATTACCTGTTCGGCAGCGGCTTTTTCTGAGTCGCTAACCCACGGAGCATCGGGTAGAATTGCCCGCATATTGGACGTGAATGTTGCAGACGGATAGACGGCTTGGTAACGAGGCTGATCGGGCTGGCGATTTTGATTCGCTGCAATCACTGATGACTCATAGACCGAGCCGACCGATGCCCAAAACGGCCCATTTTGCACCATCGACGTTGCAAGGGAACTGGTTGACACCCCATAGCGCGTAATCTTTTGCTGAATCTCTTCCACCTGGGGCGCATAGGTATTAATGTCGTCAATCGTTAACTCTTCAGGGCGTTTGCCTGAAACAGATGCAAATTGGGCAACGAGAGTTTGCAATCCTGAATTTGAGCGAGTCGGAGCCGTGTGTACATAGTGAATGTTGAGGGGCGGGCTATCGGGGTCAATATCTTGATGAGTGTCCGCCGTGGTCAGCGCTTGGAACACATTATCCGTTGCCTGAAGCCCCTCAGCGATATCTTCTTCTGCCATAAACACCATCGGGCTATTGGCCAACAAGGGAGCGTCAGTAATCTCAGGAATGTAGGATTGTCCTGGAAAGAGTTGCTCCATGCGGTAACGAAGCTGACCGTGATAGATTTCTCCATCAACAGAAAGGAGAGTTGGAAAGTCGGGCGAATCAGCGTTGGTGGTTCCGGCTTGAAGCTGCTCGGCTAGAGATATGATGCTGTCGACGACATCGCCGCTACCTGCGGCTTCGCAAGACGCATAAAAAGCTTCACCGCTTTCAAGTCGAGGTTGCTGCTGGTTGAAGGTGGCGATCGCCTGGTCACAAAACTCCCCTAAGGCGCTGCCGAAGAGAAGTTTGACTTCAAATCCTGACTGAGGGCTGGCCGATGATGATGCGTCAGAATCATTGCGGCTAGACGTATTTCCGCCACAACCACTGATTACAACTAGACTTGCGATCGCAATTAGTCTATACCAATGCTGATGCCGTCGACTCATAATGCGTCCTCAAAACGAAGCAGCGGTAATTGCACTAAATTGTTCAATTTGCACATTCCTATTTTGACGCTCGGTTAGGCGAAGTGTCGACATGAGAGAAAACACGCTACAGAGAATGCTAGAGACGAATAGTATAGCCTTACGCTCTCGCGTTAGGACGTTAAGCGTGTGGTGAGCCCCCACGGCGCGGGGGCTCACCACACAAACCTGAGTCCGTAGGACTATAGCAATCCCAGATGGGTTGTGAGCGGTGGGGCGGGCGGCGCCCACCCCACCGCTCACACACAATTCACAAGCGATTTAGGATCGCTATATATGCAAGAAATGAATAGAGAATTGTTTGAACCCGCATACCGGATCTAGAGCCGATTAGAGGAGGGAGGTTTGGGCGATCGCGATGACTGAGACGGGCGTTGAGGAGGTCTGAATGCGGCATAGAGCAAACAGATAATGCCGATATTGATAGATACATCAGCAAAATTAAAAATGGGAAACCAGTATTCACAGCCATCTGCAGACCAGAAGATACAAAATTTGAGAAAATCAATGACTTCTCCTGCAGCGAAGCGATCGATTCCATTTCCTAAGGCCCCCCCTAGAATGAAGCCATATCCGGCTTGCTCTAAGCGATTCATAAGTGGACCAAACCACGCTAATGCCATCAGCCCGATGCTCACAATTAACGATAACCAGCGTAGCCACCCCCCTCCCTCACTAAACAGACTGAATGCTGCACCAGGATTGGTTATGTAGGTTAGCTCAAAGACTTGGTTCCAGATAGGAACGGTCTCATTAAGTTCAAATGCCTGTACGACCCAATATTTAGTGATTTGATCGATCACAAGGGCAACAAACGCGGCGATCCAAAAGAAGCGGTTTTTGATTCTCATGCGGCGTATCAGGTCATCAGATCAGCGACAGGGAGGTAGGCGCTCATATGGGCGATCGCCCTCATTTATTGTCGGGCATCGCGGTACTTAGCAGAGCAAGACACCTGATAAATTGGTTCAAAAGCCAATGCTTAGTAAAACATGAGATGACGGAACGCAAACGATAGCACCGTCACCGCACAGGCGAGAGCAAGTTGCCCCAACGATGGGTAAAGCGAATAATGGAGAACCGTTTGTGCCAAGAAACTGGCGCTAGCGCTTGTCCAGTTGATTGCCTGAGTCACGATTAGATAGCTAATGCCAGTCACATGAATCGCTAGCAGCCCGCAGATGCAGCTAAACGCAATCGACTCAAGACGGCGCGGTACTCGAAACGCTAGTGAACCACACACCCACGCTCCTGGAATAAACCCAAGCAAATATCCGAACGTAGGCTCGTCGACATACCCCAACCCTCCTCCACTAGTAAAGATATTAAGCCAGGTTAAGCCAAGGATCAGATAAGCAATTTGTGAAATAGCTGCTGCATTTCGGCCTCCAAGACACGCAACCAGCAAAACGGCTCCAATCTGACACGTGACCCCCAACGATTGAATCGGGATTTCAGGGTTTCCGACGTTGAGCGGAATTCCTGCAATAAATGCTTCTAAGAAAGTTCCGCCAATGGTTAGAATCAGACCAATCAATGCCCACAGTAAGTCGATGGGAGCAATCACGTTTATCAAGACTCCATATCAGGGAGCATCGGGCTTTAGATTGTAGCAGCTAATTTGTTCGCTTCTCGACGGGAAATATCACACGTCAAAAAGTCTCGTGCCATGCTGGTATTTGGAAAAATAGCTCTGGCTTCGGTGAGCAAATCATCAAGGGCGATCGCATTTCCAGGAGCATAGCGAGGGCTGAAATGCGTCATGATTAATTGCTTAACTCCTCCAGCTAGAGCAACTTGAGCAGCCATTGTCGAGGTTGAGTGCAACCGCTGGTATGCCAATTCTGCGTCTTGGTGAGAAAAGGTCGCCTCATGCACGAGCACATCGGCATCGGCGGCGAGATCCACCGCACTGTCGCAATAAATCGTGTCGGTGCAATAGACAAATTTGCGTCCAACCTGGGTCGGACCACACAAATCTGCACCGTTAATGCGGCGTCCATCCGGGAGCGTAATCACCTCTCCGCGTTTGAGGCGTCCATAAATTGGACCGGGAGGAATACCCATCGCGTCTGCCCGTTCGACATCAAATCGCCCTGGCTTATCTTTCTCAGCAATGCGATAGCCAAACGCTGGCACCCGATGAGTCAGAGCATCACAGTGCACTGTAAATTCATCATCTTCAAAGACTAGCCCTGGTTTGACAGTGTGGACTTTTAACGGGTAGGAAAAATGAGTTTGAGAATAGCGGCTACAGGCTCGCAAATAGTCGTCTAATTTTGGGGGGCCATACACATCAATGCGACTCGGATTGCCTGCAAGCCCACAGCTAGCGAGTAGCCCCATGAGCCCGTAGATGTGATCGCCATGCATGTGGGTCACAAAAATTCGGGTGATTTGGCTGACACGGAGATCGCTCCGCAAAATTTGATGCTGAGTGCTCTCGCCGCAGTCAAACAACCACACCTCTGCGCGTTGAGGAAGCCGTAACGCAATACTCGACACATTGCGCGATCGCGTCGGGACTCCCGAACTCGTTCCCAAAAACGTTAGCTGCAAAACAAAATCCTACAAACGACGTCAGTCCTTGTATAACCCCTATGGTGACATATCTAAAGTACAGGTGGAGTGAATTTTCGTTTGCCTATTGTCATGTCTTGGTTTACCTATTCCAAAGTTGGTTTGCGTAATCGACTCTGCGGGGGTTACAAATATAACCGAACGAGATAATCAAATATACTGGCTGAATTTGGCAGCAAATTCGCGTATAGTGAGCAAGGAAATTTAGCCACTATTAAGATTTAATTTCTGTCACATCTGGGTGCTCACTAATCTATATACGACGATTTCATAGAGATACATTGAGATACATTCGCTTGTTTATTGATCTACTTTGCTTAAGGTGAGGGATTTACAGACATGACATCATCGATATCTAAGCGATGCCAGGTGCCGTTTTGGTCGTTTCTAATGCCATCATCGGGTAAAACCCAGTGGGTGACTC
>DBGGTD010000391.1:0-5317 GCA_051162585.1 Elainellaceae cyanobacterium | reverse complement strand
ACCTCACTACACCCATAAAAGAATCTAGTTTAAGGTTGATATCCTTTGAGCCTGAGAGATTTGGAAATTCAGGACGAATATCGGAGCGATCGCCACAACCTCATCCGAGATTTCTATATTCCCTGCCTGGAAAAATCGGTCACCTATAGTCGCGCTGTGGGTTTCTTTTCCAGTAGCTCAATGGCCGCCGCCGCCAAAGGCATCATGGCTCTGATTCAATCAGGTGGACGAATGCAGTTAGTCGCATCGCCCCATCTTTCAGAAGAGGATGCAGAGGCGATCGCCCGTGGCTTGAAAAAACGTGATGAAGTCATTACTCAAAATCTGCTTCAAGAGCTTGAGCAAGACTTTGATCATATTGTTCAGCGCCGGTTGGAGTGTTTGGCGTGGCTGCTGCAAACAGGTGTGCTAGATATCAAACTCGCCATTCCCAAACTGATTCGTAGGCAAGGACTCTATCACGAAAAGCTGGGTATCTTCACCGATCGAGAGGGAAATCAGATCGTCTTCACCGGGTCTGCTAATGAAAGCTCCGCCGCTTTGATCGACAACTTTGAGTGTATTGATGTCTTTTGCTCATGGGAACAGGCGCTGCAATCGCGCGTATCGAGCAAAGTGGAAAACTTTCGGAAACTTTGGAAAAACCAGACAGGAAATCTGGAAGTACTCGAGTTTCCAGAGGCAGCGAGGCGATCGCTCCTGCGGTTGTGTCCTAGGGAGGCTCCGGTTGAGGAGTGGATGAGTGGGAAGGGCGATGAGTCGATAATTGGGAGAGGTAGGAGTGTGCAAGAAGATGCGGTTCAATTCCCATCTTCCCATCCCCCCATCCCCCCATCTCCCTATCCCCCTATCTCCCCACCTACTCTCCAACTCCGCCCATACCAGCAGGAAGCCATCCAAAACTGGTTTGCCAACAAAGGACGCGGCACGTTGAAGATGGCAACTGGCAGTGGCAAGACGATTACAGCGTTGGCGATCGCCGCTGAACTCTACGAAAAGATCCAACTACAAGCGCTGATTGTGGTCTGTCCCTATCAGCACCTAGTGCAGCAATGGGCACGGGAATGCCAGACCTTCGGGCTGAAGCCAATTTTGGCATTTGACAATGCTCGAAGCTGGCAGGGTGATCTGTCGCGCCAGCTTTATAACCTCCGTTCAGAACGCCAGCCGTTTCTAACAGTCATTACCACCAACGCCACGCTGATCGGGCAACGCTTGCAGTCTCAACTGCCCTATTTCCCCGAAAAAGCGCTGATCGTTGGCGATGAGGCACATAATCTGGGATCGCCCAAGCTGGCTGCAAGCCTGCCCCGCATGATTGGGTTGCGCCTTGCACTATCGGCTACTCCTGAGCGCTACTTCGATGATGTTGGTACCCAGCTTTTGTTAGACTACTTTGGCCCCGTCCTTCAGCCTGAATTTACGCTATCTGACGCGCTTCAGGCTGGCGCACTGGTTCATTATCGCTACTATCCGATGTTGATAGAGCTAAGTGAGTCAGAAACCCAGCGCTACAGCGAACTTACTACCAAAATTGGACGAGCTTTCAGCCTCGACGAAGACGTGGAATCCAATTCGGCATTGGCTGCGCTATCGATGCAGCGCGCCAAGCTGATTGCCAATGCAACCAATAAACTAGAGGCGTTGCGATCGCTGATGCAAGGTCGCTTAAATACCTCTCACACGCTGTTCTACTGCGGCGATGGCTCGGTTGAAGAGTCGGTGTCTCAGGAAACGATTCGCCAGGTAGACCCTGTGACGCGCCTGTTGGGAAAAGAATTGGGCTATCGGGTGAATACATACACAGCAGAAACTAATTTGGACGAGCGTGAAGAACTGCGGCGACAGTTTGAGTCTGGCGAGTTACAAGGATTGGTTGCCATTCGCTGCCTGGACGAAGGCGTTGATATTCCCGCCACGCAAACCGCAGTGATTTTGGCGAGCAGCAATAATCCTCGACAATTTATCCAGCGACGCGGTCGGGTGTTGCGTCCTGCTCCCGGTAAGCAACGAGCCGATATTTTTGACATGGTGGTGCTGCCTCCAGACCTAGAACGGAAGACCCTCGATGCAGAGCGATCGCTCATGAGGCGAGAACTTCAGCGCTTTATCGAGTTTGCTAAACTGGCCGACAATGCAGGTGAGGCCAGGATAAAACTTCTTGACTTGCAGAAACGCTACGATCTACTAGATATGTAAAGACATTAACTGTCCTGGATTCATGCCCTGGATTCATGTTCTGGATTTATGGAGTAAGGCAAAGCAACAGATGCCTACCTTAAACTCTCATCATAATGGGGACGGTCTAACAACCGTTGCCCTTCTTACTCTTACACCTTTAGAAGAATCTATTACACTAAACCATTAAAGCACTGCAACGATTCCCATGTCTAAACTGACCTCGAAAGACGTCCAACAGCCTATTAAAACCGCATCGCCAAACGTTCAGCGAATTATCCAGCAGGTATTAGAGATTGAAAAAGACCGATTAGATCGCAACGATCGCGGCTTAGTCAACGCTGACATTTTGCAGATTGTAAAGGAAGCCGTGCAATGAAGCTATTGGGCTTGAAGCTCTACAATTTTCGCCCATTCTACGGGGAGCATCAGTTGACCTTTGCCAAGACGAGCGATCGCAACATCACGGTCATCCACGGCAACAACGGTTCTGGCAAAACGGCTCTACTCAACGCCTTCACCTGGGCCCTCTATGAGCGTTTCACAGCAGCACTTGCCTCTCCAGATCAGTTGGTGAATCGTCAGGCGTTGACGGAGGTCGATGAGAATGAAGCAGTGGACTGCTGGGTAGAAGTGGCGTTTGACCATGACGGCAAACAGTATCGGGTGCGGCGATCGTGTCAGGCGATTCGGCAGGGCAGCGACGTGGTGCATAGCGACAGTGGTGTGGCGATGCAGTTTGTGGGGGATGATGGTCGCTGGTCTACGCTGCCAGCCTCCAAAAATCCTGATGATGTGATTGGACGAATGCTGCCCAAGAGTTTGCACCAGTATTTCTTTTTTGATGGGGAACGAATCGAGCAGTTGGTGCGGACGGATAACCGGGCTGAGATTGCGGAGGCTACTCAAAAACTCTTGGGAGTGAAGGTGCTGGATAACGCAATCAAACATCTGACAACGTCTCGCAAAGCCCTTGAAGATGAGCTATCAGACATTGGCGATGCGGAAACCAAGAGTTTACTGGCACAGCAGCGGGACCGGGAGAATACTAGAGACGCACTCCAGAATCGCCAGTCAGAGATTGACCAGGAACTCGCACACCAGACGACGTTGAAGCAAGAATACAGCCGCCGTCTGAGCGAACTAGGGGAAGTCAAAGATCTCCAGCGGCGGCGCGATCTGTTGGAAGACCAGGAACAGGAACTGCGCGATCGCCTGCAAGACTCCAAGAAGATTCTGAAGCGGTCGATTTCTACACGAGGCTATACGGTGTTTCTACCCTCCATCACAGAACAGTTTCGATCACTAGTGCAAGAACGAGAGCAGCGGGGAGAACTGCCGTCTGATATTAAGCAGACCTTTGTCGAGGAACTGCTCGATCGCAAACGCTGCATCTGCGGCGCAGAACTCCACGCAGGGACACCCCACCGGAAAGCCGTAGAAGCGTGGCTGCAAAAGTCTGGCTTGGCCGATGTGGAGGCAGCCGTGTATCGGGTGGAAGCCCAAGTGAACGAGCTAGAGCGACAATCGGATGCCTTTTGGCAGGACGTCGATCACGAGCAGGCAACCATCAGTCATATTAAGCAGAAGCTATCCCAAATCGAGGTGGACTTGGACGAAATCCGCGATCAGCTCCGCACCAGCCCCCGTGAAGACATTCGCCATCTCCAGGAACGGTTGGACGAAGTCGATCGCACGGCTGAACGGCTGACTCTCGAAAAGGGAGTCAATCACGAGCGAATTACGGTGCTGAGCAATGACATTATCCAGTTGCGAAAGCAAATTCGCGATCGCAAGCAAAACCAGAGCAAACAAAAGTTGGCAGTGCGCCGCATTGAGGCCGCACAAGAGGCAATTGATTGTCTAAAGCAGGTGAAGGAAAACCAGGATATTCTATTTCGCCAGGAACTTCAGACTAAGCTGAGCGAGCTGTATAGCGAGATCTCGTTTAAGGCATACACTCCCCGACTGAGTGAAAAGTATGAGCTAAACCTGGTGGAAAAAGTAGGCGGGCAAGAAGTCTTGGTAGGAGCTTCGACTGGAGAAAATCAGATCTTGAGCCTGTCATTCATTGGCAGCGTAGTTGATCGCATTCGCGGGTGGAGCAAAGATAAGCTGGTGATGGGACCTGACAGCAGTACATTCCCCATTGTGATGGATTCGCCCTTTGGTAGTCTAGATGAGATTTATCGACGACAGGTGGCAAAACTACTTCCTGTCCTAGCGGATCAGCTAATTGTCATGGCCAGTAAGACCCAGTGGCGCGGCGAGGTAGAGGAGGAGATGCTGCCGCGCATGGGGCGTGAGTATGTGCTGATTTATAACTCCCCTAAGGAAGACGTTCAGGCCGATGAGATGCGCGTTGGGAATGAAACCTATCCCCTGATTCGGCAAAGCCCGAATGAGTTTGAATTCACAGAAATTGTGGAGGTTCACCAACATGGTTGAAGTTGCTACGTTGACCGATTAGAAGAATTAGGTTGAACTGTTTTTAATTGAAATAGATAGGGCTAGTCATGGCGATCGCTAGAGTTCAAATTTCAGAGGATAAGGCTGAATTCGTCAAAGCATTGCGAGGGATTGATGGTGAAACAGGCCCGTTTCAAACCTATGCAGATGTAATGGCGTTTGCTGCTATTTTAGGCATGAGTTGTAACATTAGAGTGCCCTTGAGCAAGTTTTCTCGCAAAGATCCTGATGCAGTGTTACAGGATCAATTTAGAAGTCCCGTTATCATTGGATTAGTTGCCGTAGCTGCCACTCAAGATCCCAAAATTTTGCTTGATGACGAAGACCATGATTTACAACGGGTTCAGATTTTTCAGGAATTTGCTAATGGTGGGCTTGAAATTCTTCAAGATAGACTTCGAGGAGCCGTCGATTATTCTGAGCAAATTTTGCTGTTTCTGAAGTCACAACGCCACCAGCAAAGTTCCGAAACTGAAGAGTTTGATTTAACCAAGTTTTTGTGAACCTCCAATATATTTCAAGAGCCACTGAGGTATTTTCTGGACACTTACGCTATGCATTTGTAAGGGGAACCAGTGGCCTCGAAACCGACGGGAAATCGTTGAAAACTAAGCATACCATGGTATTCATGACGTCATTAATCAAATGCAGCGGTGTGACCAACTTAGGA
>DBGGTD010000390.1:0-4007 GCA_051162585.1 Elainellaceae cyanobacterium | reverse complement strand
ATGCCAGACCATGTGCCGCAAATTTATCGGGGTGGCACATTGCTTACGGATGGCTTGTTTCCTGGATTGAGTCTGACGGCTCAAGACCTGTTCTGCCAAGCTGGGCTATAGCTTTATCTTGCTGACATCGCCTCTAGTATGGCTGTAATTTGGTTGTCTGAGAGAGCAGGATTTGTAAAGTTAGTGATTTGAGCGATCGCACTCCAGTGCAATAAAAATGGCTGTGATGGGCACGAGCAAAACTCTTTGCCTATTTATGCCTCTACCACCATGAGAAATCCCCATCAGTATATCCAACCCCACCCTGGACGGACAAAGCTCCTGTTGGGCATCGAATTTGAGCAGTTTGTGCAGTTAGTGAGCCTTGCTGAACGATGCTATGAGCAACACACAG
Organism: Elainellaceae cyanobacterium; assembly: GCA_051162585.1. GTDB lineage: Bacteria > Cyanobacteriota > Cyanobacteriia > CAZCXK01 > CAZCXK01 > DBGGTD01. The sequence continues at coordinate 3,613 of DBGGTD010000390.1, read as the reverse complement.
ATGCCTTAGAGCAGCAGAAAATTCGCATCAATGCCCCAGGAGATGGCTCTCCTACAAAGCTGAGTCTCGCAGAGCAGATGTGCGGCTGTTAGCAAGTAGCGGTCAGCCGTCAGCAATGAGCGGGGTTCCTATCGACCCGCGTTTATTACGACAGCCGATGCCCGCAGCTTGAACAGAAGCGATCGTCAGGTTTGACTGAGGTTCCGCATTGGCTACAAAAACGCTTTTCTTGCGAGGATGATGGCGAGGGCGATCCCATCCGCAATTCCATATCTCCCATCCGCATCTCCATCGGATTTGCATTCATCTGCATATCTCCCATTTGCATGGGCTGCATAGGTTCCATTGGCTTCATCGGCTCCATCGGCTTCATCGGTTCTGCCGATGGCGTAGACTGAGGGAAATTAGGGACTTGCTGCATGTGCATCTGCTGCATTCCTCCCAAAAAGGGCGTACCATTCATCACGCTCATGCTGCCGCCTTGAATATGAATGAAAAATTCGCCCTGTACTGCTTGAATACGTGCAATGATGCCATTTGAAGTTCGAAATACTTCTGGAGGCGCAGTCCAATTTCCGGTTTGGAAGGCGTTGCTCGCTTGTTGCTGCTGCCCTGGTGTACCGCTTACTGTCGTCGCAACGGTTTGCCCGCGAGGATTGTCAAGATAGATGCTTTGTCCCGTTTGCAGCTCACATTGGTACGCCATAATTAAGCCCTTCCTAATTCTGCCTATCTCGATTATTACGGTTTAGGTACATAATCCCAACTGTTATCCGGGTAGAAGCATTAGTCGAGCAAATCAGGTTCTAGGTGCACAATCTTGTCGTACAACGACTGGAAGCTAAACCACCCCAGATGATGGCTGCCTACTTGGCTATAGGTAAGGCTTGCCGTATCTGGATCAATATAAACTGGAGTTCCGGCAGCTTCCGCCAAAAGCTGGGTCTGACAGCTTCGATCCATCGTGATAAACCACCATGCCGCCTCATCGACGGTATGCCCAACGGTTAATAAGCCATGATTGCGTAAGATAATGGCTTTGCGATCGCCCAACGTAGAAGCAATTCGCTTCCCTTCTTCAAGTTCAAGCACTACTCCGGTATAGTCATCCAGCAGTGCGTGATCCTCGTAAAAGGCACAGGCATCTTGGGTTAACGGGTCGAGGTGTCGTCCAAGAGTCGACCAGGCTTTGCCATAGAGAGAGTGGGCGTGGGCGGCGGCAATCACATCAGGACGCGCTTGGTGAATTTGAGAATGAATGGCAAAGGCGGCATCGTTAACCGGGCGATCGCCCAAGACGATTTCACCTTTATGGTTTACTAGCACCAGGTCTGACACCTGAATATGCCCAAAATACATGCCAAACGGATTGACCCAGAAGTGGTCAAGATATTCTGGATCACGGGCCGTAATGTGTCCGGCGATGCCTTCGTCAAAGCCATATCGAGCAAAGAGCCGAAACGCCGCCGCCAGGCGTTGTTTGCGGTGTAGTCGTTCAGCGTCGATGCTGTCAAAGGTGGGAGGGTGAGGAAGAGGCAGATCTACCATGAGTCTTTTTCACACCATTATTCACGTTTACAATCAGTGTAGATTGGCAATCTGCCGAGGCTGGAGGAGATGAATGGATTTATCCCTTCAGCCTTGCATTTAGCTCAACCCATCACTATTCATCTATTTGGGCGTCCATCCATGCAACAATGCCATCCGCTAAGGCATCAGCCAACTGGCGTTGCGAGTTTGGGTCGGTAATCCATTCAAATTCGTCTGGATTAATCATAAATCCTAATTCGAGCAAGACCGAGGGTGCTACGGTGGGGCGGGTCAACGCTAAATTATTCCAGAACACACCATAGGACGGGCGATCGAGGGTATCAACCAAATAATTGTGCAAGAATACCGCGAGACTATGGGCTTGGGGGTGATACCAAAATGTCCCAATGCCAGCCGTGTTGACCGCGTCTCCGCTATCCGGCAGCGCATTGTAGTGAATGCTGAGGGCTAGGTCAGGTTCAAGCTCATTGATGATGTCAACGCGATCGCCCGGATACAAATCATCATCGCCCTCGCGGGTCATAACAACCGTTGCGCCCCGTTCAATTAGCTCGTCGCGCAAGAGGGTGGATACAACCAGATTGACATCTTTTTCAGGGTAGCCCGTGGGTCCGCGTGCCCCTAGATCATTCTCGCTGCCATGTCCCGGATCGAGGAGAATGGTAATGCCTTGGAGCGTTTGTGTCGGCAAGGAAGACGACACGAGACGGGGAGAATGGCGGAGAGAGAGAACTAGCGTCGTGCCGTCATAGCGGAGCGTATAGCCCCACTGCTGGTTGGTTTTGAGGCGAAATGTATAGTCGATGCGATCGGGAGCGGGCTGAGCCCAGTCGAGTCGCTCAATCAACGGGTCGTCATTCAGGAAAATTGTGTCGGTTTGGGCAGTGGTGTTGTGGAGTGACAGAGTAAAGGTATCGCTACCTTGCTGAACGCTGACGGGAACCGGAACCTGTAGTGGGAAATAGATGTCAGTCTGGCCCTCAGTCTGGAGGGCACGAACGCTGCGAATCAGCGATCGCGGTGGCACTGCTGCGGGGCGCACGTCAACCTGAGAGGCCGCAATCCATGCGCCATAGTCGAGGCGATACCACTCCCCCTCTTTGCCCGTGATTTGGGCTTGCGTAGTCGGCGGGAGGGGCGTTAGGCGAGAATAGTTGGTGCTAGGGCCTGTGCGGGCAGTGCCCGAATCAGCGGTGACTTCAGCAATTTGCGTCGAGGTCGGTGCAAGGATATTAACCGTCCCAGGCGCAGGGTCACGAACCGTTTGTCCGTTTAAGGTCAGTTGAAACTCTGGAACTCCTAAATTGCCGGGTTCAGAAAATATCGTACATCCCTGGTACGATTCTGCCACCGATACCGGAACGGGTTGGTTTTGCGAGGTTAGGACAGCAGAATTGGGCGGCAACGACACCGAGCTTGACTGAGCCATCAGCGGAATCGTTTGATCCCCGATTGCTACCCTAACAGATGCATTAGGAGGTGCGATCGCCTCGAAGCAAATCAGTTCTCCAGGCATACGGGCAATATCGACAGCGGGCGTTAACGACCCATCTGCAAAGGCAACACCAACAGGGGCAGGAGGATCAGCCGACTGGCGCGTCACGCGAAGTTGAAGATCTTGATCCCCATAGCGCAACGTGATCACATTTTCACCGAGTTCTAACGGAACGCTTGGCGCAAAATGCCCGGCGGGGCTGCGCTCAATGATTTGTCCATTAACTGTGACCTCACCGTCTGGAGGAGCAGTGCCGATTAGAAAAATTTGGTCAGACGTGGTTTCATGATCAGCGGGTGGATAGGCAACAAACAAGGGTTGGTCAGCTCTGGCGATCGCCCCTGGCCCCGCCATACTCACCATGCCAATACTCGTACTCACTATCGCCAGCCCGACCGATGTCATTCCCATCGCATTCAAACCTTTTATTGTATAGCTTTACGCTCTCGCGTTAGGACGCTGAACGATGTAGAACCCGCACGCGTCTCAAACTCATCCATAACTAGCATTCTCAAAATTCTGAGGATTTAAACATCGGCAGTGATGTTTTGAACCTCGACGATGATG